>JAITJK010000170.1 GCA_031278935.1 Spirochaetaceae bacterium
TAGCCCGTATAGGTGCCGGTACAGCCTGAAGCGTCATGGATAACCGTGAGGCCTCCAAGGTCATGGAATACCGAAGCGATCCCCGAATAATCCGGGGAAAAAGGCGGCAGGGTATACAACATATATGCCATAGTTTCTCCTTAAACTGAGGCGAGGGCCTGGGCGCGGAGTCTTCTCGATCCTCGGGCTATATAACGAGGCCGTAATCTTTGACCTGCCGGCGCAGGTCTGATTTCCCTTCCCGGCTGAACCGTATCAGGCCCTCTAGAATCAAGGTAAATCCTTCGAAGCCGTACAACTGCTCGTCAAATGCCAGGGGAACCGTGATAGGGGCCGCGCTGGCATACCCCGCTTCAAAGCCTACCGCCACATCCGCAAGGGCCTGGTCGGGAGGGGGACCATATTTCCGTACATGGTTGGGATTGGCCACTATAATAGTTCCTTTGAGGCGCGCCAGTTCTTCAAGGCTTGCGCGCTCAAAGGCCGGCAGGTGGGCCGTATAGATCCGGTTTACGTTGATCCCCTCCTTCACCAGGGCCAGGGCCAGGTCGAAGGGGGCAATAGTAACCGTGGAATCCACCGCCACCCGGGCATCCCCTAAAAGCGCGCGCGCCTCTGCGGCTCGCGCTTCCCTCCGCGCAAGGGAATCCCGGAAATAATCCGCCGGGTCCACTGCGGAGCGGACCGAAGGCTTATCGATATCCCGTAGAAAGGCGATAATCCTCCGATATTGTTCTAGCACCCGGGGCCGGTCAAAAGCCATAAAGGCGGCGAGGGAGGGAATACCCAGGCGGGAATGCAGGTCCTCCGCCGCAGCCTTTCCCTCAGGCCGCAGGATCAAGGCGGCGGCACTCTGGGATAGCCGCTTAAAGTCCGCAAAATCGGCGCAGTATTCCGGATGGCCCAGGGGGCCAAAGCCGTAATACCCGAGGAGCTGGGCCAATTCCGAGTCCTGGGTAGGCGGACGGTAGGCCACCAGGGTGATGATCCCCCGGTCTTTGTGCATCGGGGCTTCAAGAAATTCATAAAGGGACTTCTGCACCCGGACTCCTGGAGGCAGCGCGCCATCCATGCTGATAGGGTTCATCCGGGCGATTTTGATGGGTATCCCCTGTTCTGCCTCCATCCGCGCAAGAGACGCCGCGTGATCGGTTCCCAAGAGATCGTCGATACAGCTCATAAAGATCATCAGCGCCTTAGGTCGAGGTCTGACCCTAAGCATGAGCTCCCGGACCGCTCGCTCGATCTCCGCCTCATAGTCCCCCAGGACGATTTCCCGGTCGTTGATGCAGAGATAGCCAATCCGGTGCCGGTACCCCTGTTCTATGGCGGCGATAGCGCCGTGGCGGCCGCAGGCGGAAGGACATACGAAGAGGAGATAGGCCTCAGGAACCAGAAGGGCCACCTTGACCACCCCCCAACCTCCGTGGGCCGGGGAACAGTAATGAAGCCCCGCGTTGGCGGCTTCCGTTCCCAAGACCCGATAGGGGTCCCGCAGGAGTTCAGTCAGGGACAGTTCGTCGGTATACCGGTCTTTCATGACGGCTCCGCCGCAATTCGGGCCGCCAGGGACCGGTAGATGCCGCTCATCTCGCTTTCGGGAAAGGCCTCCAGCACCGTCTTCCCCTGGGCTTCGGCATCCTGCACCAGGGAGCAGCGGGGGATCTCCCCGATAATCCCGGCGCCGATCTCCACTGCAGCCTGTTCCACCAAGGCTCGTTCATCCTGGACATTGCGCCGGTTGAGGATAAGACCTCCCAGGGTAGCGTATCCCCTTCCGGCAAAATTCTTGATGGCCTTAGCAATATTGTGGGCTGCATAGAGGGCCATCATTTCTCCAGAGCTGACAATGAGCACCTCATCGGCATAGCCTTCCCGCATGGGCATGGCAAAGCCCCCGCATACCACGTCCCCCAGAACATCGTAGAGCACCAGGTCGGGTCTGAAGGTTTCGTAAGCCGCAAGCTCCTCAAGTTTCTCAAAAGCGGCGATGATGCCCCTGCCCGCGCAGCCTATCCCCGGGGTGGGCCCCCCGGCCTCGACGCAGAGGATCCCGTTAAAGCCCTCCGTAACCAGGTCTTCCAGGACCACAGGGTCGGTCTTTTCCCGAAGAGCGTCCAGGACCGTCGGGATACTCCTGCCGCCGGTGAGGTTTCGCGTGGAATCCGCCTTAGGATCGCAGCCTATCTGCATCACCGTAAAGCCTGCCATCGAAAGAGCTGCGGAAAGATTTGACACCGTGGTGGACTTGCCAATCCCGCCTTTTCCATATAGAGCGATCTTTTTCATATCTTTTGTTAGTATATCCTAATATTAAAACCTATACAACCTAAGTTAGATGAAGCAGGCCACCGGTCATGGCGAGATGCACCGCAGCCAATCCAACTGAGCCAGTCACCGCGTTCATTCACCACCGGGTAATTGGCCCTTTTTTCTTCTTCCCGGAGGTACTTTTATAGCATAAGTTATTGACAACAAACAATAATAAGGGCTAGTATTCTGTTAGAATTTGCTAACAATAAAATCCCCGGCCCAAGGGCAAGGGATTAAAGCTCAAAGGAATAAAACCATGGTGTATATCAAGACCCTAGGTCAGTATCTTATTGTCCTGTTTTGTATCCTGGCGCTGAATTTCGCCCTGCCCCGGATCGCGCCGGGGAGCCCTGCCACGTACCTCATTGGGGGCCTGGACATCCAGTTTATGAGCCCTGAGCAGATTCAACAGGTGCTTCATGAATTTCAGCTGGACCTACCCATCCTTACCCAGTTCAAGCACTATATCTTGGGGATCTTTCGGGGTGAATTGGGGGTCTCGGTGATCTACGGGAGGCCTGTTACGGCGCTACTTGCCTACCGGCTACCCTGGACCTTGCTCCTTATGGGGGTATCCTTGCTTCTCAGCGCCTCTTTGGGGGTAGTTTTGGGCGTTATGGGGGCCTACAAGCGAGGCGGAGGCCGGGACTTGGGGCCGCTGTTCGTGGTGATGCTCCTTGGCTCGGTGCCCCCGTTTTGGGTTGCTATGCTCTTCATCACCCTCTTTTCCGCTACCTTGAACTGGCTGCCCTCCTTTGGGGCCTATTCCATTGCTTCCCTGCCGGGAACCCTCCCCTACCTTGAGTCTGTGATCCGCCACCTCGTGATGCCTGTGATGACCTTGACCCTCATCAAAACCGGGTCCATGTATTTAACCGCCCGCTCCTCCCTGATCATCGCCCTGGAAGAGGATTATATCCTTTTGGCCCATGCCAAGGGGCTTGGAAAAGTAAGAATCCTCTTCACCCATGCCCTGCGGAATGGGATTCTTCCCATTTATACCCACCTGATGACCGGACTCGGGGCTATGGTGGGGGGGAGCGCGGTGGTGGAGACGGTCTTTTCCTACCCTGGCTTGGGGAACACCATCTACGAAAGCGTCCGGGCCCGGGACTACAACCTCCTACAGGGGAGTTTTCTCGTCATTTCCCTAAGCATCCTCCTGTGTAATCTTCTAGCCGATCTAGGCTACCCCCTATTGGACCCCCGGATCCGACGGCCGGGAGGACCGGTATGAACGCTCATTCTTCCTTTGGCCTCCTGGGGGCAGCGCTCTTCACGCTTATTGCCGCCTTGAGCCTCCTCGCCCCGCTTATCGCCCCCTACGATCCCTATCAACGTAGCGGCCTGCCCTTTGAAAAGCCTGGCGCGAAACACCTCTTAGGCTGCAACGACGTGGGTCAGGATCTCCTTTCGGAGCTCCTCTACGGGGGCAGGATATCCCTGGCAGTGGGTCTCTTCGCGGCCTTCTACGCCACCACTGTGGCCGGGGTCATTGCTTTGAGCGCAGGTTACGCCGGAGGGGGCCTGGACCGCCTGCTCATGCGGGTAGTGGACGTGATCATGTCCCTGCCCTTTCTGCCCCTGGTTATTGTCCTGGGGGTCTTTTTAGGATCCGGTATGGGCACGGAGATCTTGGTGATTTCCCTAGTAATGTGGGCCCCTCCCTGCCGGGAACTCCGCTCCCAGGTGCTCAAAACCCGGAACGCCGGCTACATTGACGCGGCTCGGGCTATGGGGGAACCTCCGCTTACCATTATCCTTCGCCACGCCCTGGCGGACCTTATGCCGCTGCTGGTCCCTCAGTTTGTCCTGGTAGCCCAAAACGCGATCCTCATCGAATCCTCCCTGAGCTTCCTGGGTCTGGGAGACCCGGTCTCCAAGAGCTGGGGGAGTATGCTTTTCTTCGCCAATACCCGGGCCGCCTTCCTCACCGGGGCCTGGGTGTACTGGGTGCTGCCGCCGGGGCTCTGTATTGCCCTGTCGTGCCTCTCCTTTTCCCTCATTGGCTTCGCCCTTTCGGGCAAACGAGGGCTTAAGTACGTGCCTTACGGCTCTTTCACCCGGCGGCGTCCGGCAGCGGCCCTTGAGCGGGATCCCAAGCGCCCCCTTTCCCTCTCGGATATCAGCGTCTCCTATCAGTCTCTTAAGGAACCATGCCCGGCGGTTTCCTCTCTTACAATCGCTTTGGACCCGGGGGAGGTCCTAGGGATCGTGGGGGAATCGGGGTGCGGGAAAACCACCCTGGCCATGACCATTATGGGGCTGTTGCGCGCCCCTGCGGAACTCTCCGGAGGATCGGTCTTCATCAACGGGAAAGATATGTTCTCCCTCGGGGAAATGGGGATCCAAAAACTGCGGGGGAAGACCATCGCCTATGTTCCCCAGAACGCCATGAACACCCTAAACCCCGTGATCTCCCTGGGAAAACAGCTCCTTGAAGCCATCAGGGTCCACCGGAAGTTACCCAAAAAGGAGGAAGCCAGGGAACTAGACCGGCTTCTGGGCTTGGTGGGGATAGACCCCAAACGCAAGGGGGCCTACAGCCACGAGCTTTCCGGGGGGATGAAACAGCGGGTGGTGATTGCCCTAGCCTTGGCGAATGATCCGGACATACTAATCGCCGACGAACCCACCACAGGACTGGACGTGCTGGTTCAGAAAACCATCTTAGATCTGCTAGCGTCGCTCAAGAAGCAACGAAACTTGTCTCTCATCCTCATCACCCACGACCTACCCCTGGCCATGCACTACAGCGATACCCTGGCGGTAATGTACCGGGGGAAACTGGTAGATTACGGCCCCATCCAGCGGGTCTGCCTGCATCCCACCCACGAACATACCCAGTCGCTCTTCCATAACTTCCCGCGACTAGAGGAGGCCAAGCGCTGGAACCGCCTCCCCCTCCCCCCGGAGACCGAGGAGGCCCTGGAAGTCCGGGAACTGGGTAAAACCTTCTATCCTCAGCGGGGTTTTCTCCAGAAAATCCGGAAAAGTGCCGCACCGGTGCAAGCGGTAAAGGCCGTTTCCTTTACGGTCCGTCCCGCTGAAGTGCTGGGCCTCATCGGAGGAAGCGGTTCCGGGAAGACCACGGTGAGCCGCCTCATTGCAGGGCTTGAGCGGCCTGACCGGGGGGATATCCTCCTAGACGGGCAATCCTTGCTCACCCGGTCCCGGGAGGAACGGCGACGGGCAGCAAAGCGGATCCACCTAGTGTTTCAGGACCCCTACCAATCCCTGCACCATACCATGACGCTTTTGGATATCCTCAGGGAACCCCTTTCCATCGGAGGGGCCTATCCCAAGGCGGAACAAGAGGAGCGGATCCGTGCGGCTCTTGCGGATGTCCATCTACCGCATAGGGATGCCTTTTTGCGGCGGACTCCCCAAGAGTTGTCCGGGGGGCAGCGGCAGCGTCTGGCCTTTGCCAGGGCGGTTCTAGCCGAGCCTCGGTATATCATCGCCGATGAGCCTACTTCCATGTTAGACCTTTCCCTGCGCCAGGAACTCCTTTGTCTCATGGAGGACTTACGGAGCCGCTATCGCATGGGGTATATCTTTATCACCCACGATCTTTCTCTGGCCTACCATTTCTGCGACCGTCTGATGGTGATGCAGGAGGGGCGCATAATAGAACACGCCCCGGCCCAGG
Organism: Spirochaetaceae bacterium; assembly: GCA_031278935.1. Lineage (GTDB taxonomy): Bacteria > Spirochaetota > Spirochaetia > Treponematales > Breznakiellaceae > JAIRLU01. Next base: position 5,966 of record JAITJK010000170.1, read on the forward strand.
ACCTCATCCGTGCGCCGCGCCATGACTATACCCGCCAACTCATCGCCTCTGTGCAGACCAGGGTCCCGGTGAGCCTATGAAGCGTAAGCCCAGCCCATTAGACAAAGCTCGCATGGCCTCTCGGCTTCTGGGAGGGCTCTCCCTCTTCTGTTGTGGGCCTCTTTACGCCCACATTGCAGATGAAATAGCCCTCAAGACCACGGTGGAGCTCCGGGAAGAGGCTATAGGATTCCGCTTCGACATTGCTTCGGGGGTTTTATTCAGTACGGTTTTCCTCAAAACCCTAGACCCGGATAGAAATAAGACCTTTGAGGAAGATCATATCCGGAATTTCTCCGACTTTTTCCTGCAATCCCTCAGCATCCAATGCCAAGGGGAAACGAAAACGCCAGTTCTTAGCCATTTTAGTGCTTCGGCCTGGGATTTTTTCGCCGCCGGGGTCTCCACCCTGGTGCTTGAGTACACCTTGCCCCGGGAAAAGGCCCCAGATTCGGTCCAGGATTTGCGCTATGAACTGTCCTTTTATCCCCAGGTGGCAGTCTATTCCCTGAGCGTAATCAACCGGGTTCCTGGGGAACTGGCCGTCCTTGAGGAACGCCGGAACGAATACCTCCAGGACATCCTGGAATTGCGCTACACCGCCGACCCCATAGTCGTCGCGGAAACCGCTCAGAGGGCGGCGGCTAAGACTCTAGCCGCAGGGCCGGGGCCAGAGGCCACTCAGAGGGAGCCGGATCCGCTCATCCTCAAGGGAGGGATGGCCCTTCTTACCGCTCCCTTCTTGCTCCAAGGACAGACCTTGGGTCTGCACTCCCTGTGGGGGCTTATGGCCGTGGCGGTGGGCTTCCTCCACGCCTTCACCCCTGGCCACGGAAAGGCCCTGGTGGGGGCCTTTCTCATCGCCAACCAGGGGACGGTCTTGCACGCCCTGTTTCTGGGGCTGATCCTTACCCTAACCCATACGATCAGTATCTACGCCTTCGGCCTTTTGGCTTCCGGAGCCGCCCAGGTCTTCCTCCCTGGGGAGTTCGTCCCGGTCTTAACCCTCCTCTGTGGACTCTCCATTACCGGTATCGGCCTCCGCTCCTTGGTGAAGCGGCTTCGGGGAACCGGTGCGTACCATGCTCATCTGCTCCCCAATCTCCGAGTTCTTGTGCCGGATCAGGTAAATATCCTCATCGACGGCACGGCTGCGGCGGCCAACGAGGCCCTGCTCATTGCCTCGGATGACCAGGACCTCCAGCAATCCCTCAAGGCTGCGGGAGCCCAGGATTTCAACCTCTGTTCTCCGGGCTGTTCCGCCCATACCCGGCTCCCCCGGGTCTTACGGGAACATGAGCAGGCGGTGGTTTTTACGCAGGCCATCAAAACCGGCGCCGTGGACGCGGTGGTTACGGCCTCGAACACGAGCCTAAGGCATATCCGGCGGCTCCGGGAACGGACCTGGGCAGCGGGGTGCGACGCCGTAACCGAAGCGCCTCGGGAACTGCTTATGCGGGCCATCGGCAACTACGCAAGGCGGGGACCGCAGGCCCTCCCAGAGGACCGGCTTTCCTGGGGCCGAGTGGTTTCCTTAGGAATTACCGGAGGGATCATCCCTTGTCCCGACGCCCTGGCGATACTGCTTATGGCCCTGGCCGCGGGCAAAGCCACTTTAGGGTTGGGGCTCGTCTTCCTTTTCAGTGTGGGCCTGGCTTTCGCTCTGATCCTCTTGGGCTTCATCATCCTCTGCACCAGGCGGCTCTTGCAGGGGCAGCGTTCCCTGGGCTTCATAACGGCGTCTCTTCCCTATATCAGCTCCCTTTTCATTACCGGATTGGGACTTCTTATGATCGTAACCATGCTTAAGAACCTTTTTAGGCTCTCTTGAAGGCGAAAGGAGTGAACTATGAAAAAAATAGCGGTATGTGGCAAGGGCGGGGTGGGCAAAACCACCATTGCCGCGCTTTTGGCCTATTGCCTTGCGGAACAGGGCCGGGAAGTCTACGCCATAGACGGGGATGTAAACCCGACTTTGGCAGAGGCTCTCGGTTTTCCCGCAGAGACGGTGGCGGAGATCCGGCCCATTGTGGATATGGCGGAGCTGGTGGAGGAACGGACCGGGGCCAAGAGGGGCCAATACGGTACCTATTTTAAGACCAATCCCCGAGTCAAGGACATTCCCGAAAGATTTTCTCGGACCATCAACCATATCCATTTTCTCATGATGGGGGCTCTGCGAGGGGCGGAGCAGGGCTGCGCCTGTGCGGAGAACGCCATGCTCAAGGCTCTGGTAACCCATTTGATCCTCAAAGAAAAGGAAACGGTGATCATGGATATGGTGGCCGGCACGGAACACCTGGGCCGGGGCACCGCCAAGGGGGTAGACGCGCTGTTCCTGGTGGTGGAACCCGGCAGTCGGAGCCTCAAAGTCGCCCGGGACATAGCGCGCATGGCTGAAACAATGGGGGTGAAGCGCCGTTATCTCATCGGCAACAAGATTCGCGCTCCCGATGATGAGCAATTCTTGAAAAATGAGCTGGGAGCAGCGGCTTTTGCGGGATTTTTCCCGGCGCACCAGGACGTGATCGCGGCAGAACGCCGGGGCATCGCCCTCTATGAGTATTCCCCACCGATGCGGGAAATCATCACCAAAATTGTGCAAAACCTCGAACCTGCGGTTCAAGGTTTATAGATAGCAAGAAAAGATTGCCGAAAAAGCCGGTTCCAGTCCGCTTTTTTCGGGATTTTTAAGGAGTGTTGTATGAAACAACAAATTACGATTTTTTTAGGCTGCCTTTTGCTTCTTGCCGGTTGCGGCGGACAAAAGAACGAAGTCCAAACCGAAACCGGGACCGCGAAAGGACCCCAAAGAGCGGAGGAACTCACCATCGGGATCTATGATGACGCAGGTAATGTCTCCACCTGGGGGGGCGGTTCTTACAGCCCCTGGGTGTTGGATGCGGTCTGTGAACGGCTGACGGGTCCCAACCCCTACGGGTCCACCCCTCAAATGGTTCTGGCGGAGTACGTAAAACCCCTAAGCGAGGACTTCACCCTCTGGGAAATCAAGTTGAAACCGGGGATCACGTGGCACGACGGGACCCCCCTGACTTCAGAGGATGTCAAATTCACCATCGATTACAATCGGGAAGGCCCCTCGAACAACCGCTATTCCCATCACACCAGTTCCGTTCCCCGGCTTCCCGGTGAGGGGATTACCATCATCGACGAGCTCACCCTTCGGGTAACCGGCGCGTTCCCCTTGCCCTACTTCGACCGGGAACCCTGCGCGGAGCTGCCCATCGTCCAGAAGGCCCAGTGGGAAACCATCAAAGACCCCCGGCAGTTTACCGGGAAATCCATCGGTACCGGTCCCTATAAACTGGTGGATTATCGAGTCGGGGAATACTACCGGTTGGAGGCCAATCAGGACTACCACCTGGGAGCCCCCTTGGTGAAGAAACTCAACCTGGTGGTGATCCGGGATTTTTCCACCATGTTTACCGCTCTGCGAAGCGGCGAGATCGACGCCGCCGCCCGGAATCTTCCCCCGGAGATGGTGGAGGAGTGGTCCCAGCTCTCCACCATTACCATCGTCAAAACCCCCTACCTCTGGGGGGCCTGCGTTAACTTGGATACGACGAAGTTGCCCTTCGGGGATTTGGGGGTCCGGGAGGCCTTGAGCTACGCTTTTGACCGGGAGGAACTGCTGCGAATCGTGGCCCTGGGCCACGGCATAAGCGGCACCGCAGGCTACCCCCACCCCAAGGCATTCCACGCCAACCCCAACAACTCCACCCCCTACGACCGGGAAAAAGCGGCCCAGCTCTTTACCGAAATGGGCTATGTAGATAGAGACGGCGACGGCTTTCGGGAAACCCCCGCAGGGGAGCCTATCGACTGGCGGATACTGGTGGACGCTTCCGCCCCCCTCTATGTCCGGGCGGCGGAGATCATCCGGGAACACCTTGCGGCCATACAGCTCAAGGCGCATGTGGAAGCCTTGGAAAGCGCCGCCTATAACGAGGTGGTAAACGTAACGGGTAACTACAACATGACGGTCATGGAATTTGTTCCCCACGGCTTGGCGGACGACGACATGATGATGGTACTCCAGTACGGTGAACAAAAGACCGATGCCGTGCCCTATCCAGAACGGGACCAGGCCCTGATCGACTGGACTCAGGCGGTTACCCCGGAAGAGCGGATCGCCGCCTCCCACCGCCTCCAGACCCTCATCAACAAGCACCCCAAACGGATTATGCTCTGGTATCCTGACGGTTTTTTTGCCTATAACCACACCAAATACGACAACTATTCGGTGATTATGGGGGAAAACGATATTTTTCATAAATATTCTTTCCTCCCCAATGAGGTTCGAAAGGGTTTTGTCCTGGAAAATACCCCTTAAAAGTCTTTATACGGCGTAGGATGAGCAGTCAATGCGGTT
>JAITJK010000178.1 GCA_031278935.1 Spirochaetaceae bacterium
TGAATACCTTCAACCTGAATACTTAACCGTGGGCTTCTACGAGTCAGTTTCGGGGGAAGAACTCAATCCCTATAAACGCCTTTCCTGCTCCCGCATAAGGGGGCATTTGGGTCATAACAATTTATACCAAATTATTTTATGAGGGCAAGATCGCGGAAGCAATTTCTCTCATTATTCAAAAAACAAGGAAAACAAAATCAATGTATGCCTCAAGAAAGCTGCCAGATTACCCATGCGGTGGGCTATAAAAAGTCAGGCAATTTTTCCGATGCTTTTCACAAAAATACCGGACTCTTACCTCACGCCTATCGTAAGCTTGTCTGGAGAGAAAAGTAAATTTGAAGATCATCGATGCGTTATCCGGGACGACCGCATGGAGGTGGCGTACCCAATAACTTTTTCGGTTTTTATGTCGTGCGAGTAGTTGTTACTATCTCTACCATGAGGTGAGATAACAAGAAAAAATTTCGCAAATTATAGGGGTCAGACCCTCTTCCTATCAAACTCACGCTCCCTTAACCACGCATCCGTCCGTTCATCGCAGGGTCAACAGTAGGGCCCGTAGTTCGGGGTCCGCTAAGGGGGGATCCTGGATCTTGGCGCTTTCATCTGCGGCGCTTTGTAACACAATCACGTCTCCTGCAGCGATGCGGTCGAAAAAACCCTTGCGCGTTAAAACCCCGGATGAAACTTCTTCACCCGCGCTCTCGATAACTAAAGTCCCGACCACGTCGTCGGGGGAATAGATGAGGCCAATGCCCTCGCTGCGGATAAGTACCTGACCCTTCTTCACCACCTCATATACCGTGTCCGCTTTCACCCCGTCGGCTCGACCCTTGTCTATGAGCCCCTGGGATTGTTTGTGCGTTAGTAGTTCCCCCCGGAATGGAAGCTGCGACACCAGCTGATCCACTATGCCCCGAGAGGCGTTTCGCAACCGGTCTGTTCCGGTCCGGTAGGCGTAAAATTCCCCCGCAGGAGATCCCGTCCGTCCTACAAACAGTTCCCCCTTAACCGCCATATCCCGTTCATTTTCCGTAACCGAAATAATCAGAAAATAATCCGCCTCAGTCTCCCGGGCTAAACGAAAACTCTGGGAAAAAGAACGCTGGGGTACCTCAAGATTCATCGGCACAATATTCCGGTCGTGGGTGAGTATATCCTTGATGTAGGAAGCCGCAGTGGCCCCGGCATCCACGTGATAGGTGCTTGCCTGGGAAACCAGGGAAAATACCGCCACCTTCCAATGCCGTTTGGCCACGTCCACGGGATTCACTGCCCAGCGCCGGTAAATGGCTTCCGACAGCAAAGCGTCGTAGGCCTCCACCGCGTCGTTCAAGGCTCGATCCCCCAGGCCTAGCGTCTGCATAAACCGCAGCTCCTCCAAATACCGGGCGGGATAGCCCTGGACCCGCAAGAGGTCCGCGTATTCCTGCCGGTCCCGGGCGTAGGGATTAAGCCGTAAACCCCGGCGGTACTCAAACAGAGCCTGTTCAATCAAGTTCTGGGAACGATAATCCCGGCCCCGGTTGAAATGCCAGGCTGCCCAGGAAGCGCGGCGAGGATCTTCCAGGGCGGTTTCGGCGATAAGCAGCTCTTCCAAGGCCGCCCGGACGAATTCATCCGAGGGATCAATGGTGGCGGCGGTGGAAAGAATCGTGATGGCCTCGGCGCGTCGACCCATGCGGCTGTAAGACATACCCTTGAGATACCAGGCGCTGATGTCGCTTCGATTCAGGCTTATAGCCTCGTCCGCAAGGCGGCTCGCCTCCTCGTATTGGCCGGACCGGTAACGTAGACTCGCCAAGAGGGAAAAGGCCGGGCCATAGCCGGGCCGGTAGGCCAAGGCATCCTGGGCGTACCCGATGGCCGTGCCTAGCCGACCCGCCTGGGCGTCCAGATAAGCCGCGTAATAATACACCCGGTAATCCTCGGGGTGCTGGACCAGGGCGCGGTCAATGTAGCTGCGGGCAGTTTCCGTATCCCCCAAAGACCCCAGTACCAGAGCCAGGGATACCAGCAGGCGCCGGTCATCGGGGTAGCGGCGCACTGCTTCCCGGTACCGGGTAACCGCGTCCCCCGGACGCCCCCGAGCAATGTCCATCTCCGAGGCGGCGAACAGGGCTTCTTTGTTATAGGGCTCCTTGGCCAAGACCTCGTTTACGATGGACGAGGCGTCCTGTAGCCGGCCCAGGGCAATAAGGATAAAAGCTTCCAGGTTGGCCAGGACTAAATTGCTCCGAGCCAGGGTGCGGGCCTTGCGTACCCACAACAGAGCCTGATCCAGTTCGCCGATCTCATAGTAACATTCCGCTAAGGCTGCGGTTCCTTCGGCGTGAGCCGGGTTTAAGCGTAGGCATTCCAGCAAGGTTTCCGCTGCGGTATACCAATCCTCTTGCAGCATAGCCCGGCGTCCCGCTTCATAATAAGCCGCCGCCTCCTGGACCTGAGCGCGATTTTGCGCATAGACCATAGGCAGGCCACACAGGCAAAGTCCTGCAAGCGCCATAACCGATATACAAAGGCGTTTCATAAGGCATTCTCCCGTTTAGAAAAATCTGATTTAGCAAAATCCGGTTTCACCATAAGCTTTATGGTTTTGATCTTATGTCCTTCCATATCCTGAATAATAAAATCATGGCCCTGATACACGGTCTTCTCATACCGCACCGGGATCTTACCAAAAAGGTTAAAGACAAAACCGCCCAGGGTATCGAAATCATCGGTGGGAAAGTCAAGGCCGATCTGTTCGCTTAAATCTTCCAGGTTCACCCGGGCGTCGCACAGGTATATCCCCTCCCCCAAGACGAGGACGTCTTCAGTCTCATGGTCGAATTCATCTTGAATATCCCCGATGATTTCCTCGATGATGTTTTCCATACACACGATCCCCGAAACGCCCCCGTATTCATCCACCACCACCGCTATATGGACCCGGCGGTGGCGCAGCTCCCGCAAAAGGTCGTCAATATGCTTAGATTCAGGCACGAAAAACGGCTTTTTCAACAGTTTTCGCAGCTCAAAGGGCTCGTTCTTGAGCAGTCCCGTCAAGAGATCCTTCACATAAAGGATCCCGATCACGTTGTCGATGGTCTCTTCATACACGGGAAACCGGGAATGGCCGCTTTGGGTAATGCAGCTTACCAGGTCTTCCTGAGAAGCGTCGGCCTGCAAAAACACCGTATCGATCCGGGGCACCATGACCTCCTTGGCCGTGGTGCCTGAGAGCTCCACCACCCCGCGGATCATTTCCCGCTGATCCGTTTCCAAAGACCGGTAGGTCCTGCGATTGATGGGGCCCTCCCGCTTTTTGGTGCGTTTCAGTTTCCTGTTCAACAAAGCCGCCCACCCTTGCATAAGGGCATGCCAAAAAGACCCCTCTTTCACGAAAA
>JAITJK010000222.1 GCA_031278935.1 Spirochaetaceae bacterium
CCTCATTCCGGTGGTCATGGAGGAGGACAATTATCCCACGACCTTTTACAATAGTCAGGAGCGCCAGTGGCAAGGGATTGCCGTGGATATTCTCGCGGAAATCAGCGATTTAAGCGGCATAACTTTCCGCACGGCCAACCGGATCACCGATAACTTCCCCGACTTGTTGGATATGGTAAAACGGGGAGAGGTCGCCATGATAGGCGAACTGGTCCGCACCTTCCGCAGAGAAGGCTCCTTCATCTGGTCGGCGCGGCCCTACGCCAGCGACTATTATGCCCTGCTCTCCCGTAGCGATTATAACGACGTAAGCATCAATAACATCCCCTATGCCCGGGTCGGCTTGATTGCCAACGCCACGGTATACGCGGACATATTCCGGGAATGGTTTCCCTATCATCCAAACACGGTGGAATACCCCTCCTTATACCAAGGCTTTGAAGCCCTGGAACAAGGAGAAATCGATCTCTTGATGGCTTCCCGGAACCTGCTCTTAACCATCACCCATTATCATGAACGTCCGGGCTTTAAGGCGAATTACATCTTTGCCCAGTCCTATGATTCCCTCTTTGCCTTCAATAAAAACGAAACGATCCTATGTTCCGTGGTGAACAAGGCTCAGAGCTTCATCAATACCCAGCAGATCGTAGAGCGGTGGATCCGCCGCGTCTTTGATTATCAAGGGACTTTGGCCCGGTCCCAGCGGCCCTATCTCGTGGGCCTCTCGGTGCTCCTGTTCGTCGTGTTGGGCCTTTTGACCATTATGCTGGTGCGCAATAAGCAGATGAAAAAGTACCTGGAAGAGACCGTATCCAAACGGACCGAAGAACTGGAAATCCAGACCAAGCTCGCCGAAGCCGCGTCGGAGGCAAAGAGCCAGTTCCTCGCTTCCATGAGCCACGAAATCCGCACCCCCATGAACGCCATCATCGGTATGAGCGATCTCATGCGAACCGACAACCTAGACCAGGTGCAGCTAGGCTACTTCAACGACATAAAGAAAATGGCCAAGGCCCTCTTGCAGATCATTAACGACATTCTGGACTTTTCCAAAATCGAAGCGGGAAAGATGGAGCTCTTCCCGGTGCATTACTCAGTGTCAAGCCTCTTCGATAATATTTGTTCCATGAGTACCTTTACGGCCATGGCCAAGGAACTGGAGTTCCGCCATAGCTTTGATCCCCGCCTTCCCTCGGTGCTGTACGGAGACGAGGTGCGGGTCCGCCAGGTGGTAACCAATATCGTGAACAACGCCGTTAAATACACCCGGGAAGGCTACGTCTACCTGAAAGCCGACCGGGTAAGCCGCAATGGCGCGGAATGGGTGGCCTTCATGGTGCAGGATTCAGGGCTTGGTATAAAGAAGGAGGACCTGCCCAAGCTCTTCGGGAAGTTCCAGCAGTTCGACAGCCGGAAGAACCGGGGCATTGTGGGAACCGGCTTGGGCCTTTCCATCACCAAAAACCTGGTGGAGATGATGGGTGGAGAAATCGAGGTAGAGAGCGAGTATGAGAAGGGCTCTATCTTCCGGGTCTACCTGCCTTTAGTGGAAGGGGACGAGGGCTTAATCGAGCATACCCATGCCACAGGCCGGGTGCTGGCCCAAGAAGGGGTGCGGATTCTCGTGGTGGACGACAACTCCATCAACCTCACCGTGGCCCTGGGCTTCTTGGCCACCCATAACATTGCGGCGGATACGGCCTTGAGCGGCCCAGCGGCTATACAGATGGTCCAACAGAAACAATACGACCTGGTGTTCATGGATCACATGATGCCGGAAATGGATGGGATCGAAGCCACGACCCGTATTCGGGCCTTAGACGGGGTCTGGTACAAGAATATGCCCATCATTGCCCTCAGCGCCAACGCGGTGTCTGGGGCCCGGGAGTCCTTCCTCGCCGGAGGAATGAACGATTTCATCTCTAAACCCATTGATACGGAACAGCTGAACCTGACGCTCCTCAAGTGGCTCCCCCCAGAGAAGATCGCCGGAACCGTCCCCGTGCCCGAAGCGGGGCAGGGGGACGGGGAGAAGCCACAAGAGGTGGACCCGGAAGCGGGGCCTTTGAAGGAACTCACGGACATTGCGGGCCTGGATCTGCGGACGGGTCTTTCCCACGTAGGCAATGACCAGGGCACCTACATCACCATTCTCCGGCAGTTCTGCAAGGAATTCCCGGACTATGTGGCGGAGATTCAACGCTTCCGGGCCGAGGAAAACTGGAAGGAGTATTCCATCCGCCTGCATGGGATCAAGGGCGTCCTGGCGAATATGGGCATGGAAAAGCTATCCCAGTGGGCCTACCAGTTGGAACAGGCCTCTAAGGGTGAAGACTACGCGGTGTGCCGTGAGGAGACCGAGGGTATCTGTGAAGCCTTGTACCAATTTTGGGACGCATTGCGGCGGACCGCCGTGCTGGACGCCGGGGAAGCGCTGCAGCGGGAACCGGTGGAGGGCGCGGTGTTATGGGAGACTCTTGACGCCCTGGCCGATGCCTGCCGGACCGGGGAGAGCGAAAAGGCGGATCGCCTGGCCGGGGAACTGGACCGGATAGGCAGTGCGGGAGTGGAGGAAGCGGCGCTCAAAGAAATCAGCGAGCTTGTGGCTTCCTTGGATTATGACGTAGTGGTGGAAAAAATTGCGACTCTAAGAGAGGCATAGCGGAACATGAACTATTCATTTTTATCCCAAAGCGAGCAGAGCGTTCAAGGGACTCCCGTGGTGGCGGTTCCTTCCAAAGGGACGGACCAAAAACGGATCCTGGTGTTAGAAGATTCCGATATATTTGCGGATATTCTTTTGGAAGTCTTGCACGAAGAGGGGTACCACACCCAGCGAGCGGTAAATGGCTTAGAGGGCATAAAGCAGGTCTATCAATTTTTGCCCCATCTTATCATTACCGACGTGGAGATGCCCCTCTTTAAGGGCTATCAAGCCACCCGGTTCTTAAAATCCCGCCGCTACACCCGACCCATTCCTATCATCATGTTTACTTCCTTAAGTGAAACCAAAGACCGATTCTGGGCGAGCCAGGCCGGGGTGGACTGCTATATTGAAAAGTCCCCGGAACATTTTGGCCAATTGAAGGAGGAAATCCGTAAGCTCCTGGATCAGGCGGAGCCGGTGGATTATAAGTCCATTGAACGGGAAGCCCGGCGGATCAACAACGATTCCCTTATCGAGATGGTGAATAACCTCCTGGATACCAATCTCTTCCAAATGACCATCATCGGCAGGCTCGTGGACTTGGCCAACAAGTTAGAATCCCTTGAGGAGATCATTACCGGTTTTTTTGATTTATTAACCTATATCTGTGAAACTGGTATGATTTCCATCCTGATTAAAGGACACCACGACACCTTTTTGGTCTATACCTGCAATCCCCAGGGCTATGCTTCGTCGGTCCTGGAGGGCTTTATCGACCGGTCCCATAAGGATTTCCACGAAGTCTTTCCCAACTTTGTTCCCCAGGATCAGCGGGAACAGCACCTGGACCAGGGGGGGGCCAACCAAAAACCGGTTGTTTCTTACCTGTCCCGTACCCTGGCGGTGGGGGGGGAACGTTTTGCCACAGTGCATATCACCAATTCCATTAAGGACTATTTCTCCCCGGTGATCAATGAAAACCTGGACATATTTCTCTCCGCCGCCGCCCCGATTATCGCCAATGCCCTACGGACCGAGGAACTGGAAGTACAGACCAAGCTCGCCGAAGCCGCGTCCCAGGCAAAGAGCCAGTTCCTCGCTTCCATGAGCCACGAAATCCGCACCCCCATGAACGCCATCATCGGTATGAGCGATCTCATGCGGACCGACAACCTGGATAATGTCCAGCAGGGCTACTTTAGCGACATAAAGAAAATGGCCAAGGCCCTTTTGCAGATCATCAACGATATTCTGGACTTCTCTAAAATCGAGGCGGGAAAGATGGAACTCTTTCCGATGCATTACCATCTCTTGAGCCTCTTCGATAATATTTGTTCCATGAGTACCTTTACGGCCATGGCCAAGGAACTGGAGTTCCGCCATAGCTATGACCCCCGCCTTCCTGAAGCCCTGTACGGGGACGAGGTGCGGGTTCGCCAGGTGGTAACCAATATCGTGAACAACGCCATCAAATACACCCGGCGGGGCTATGTCCATCTGAGAGCCGAGCGCGTAAACCGCAAAGAAGCGGAGTGGGTGGCCTTTATCGTGGATGATTCGGGAATTGGCATAAAGAAGGAGGACCTGCCCAAGCTCTTTGGAAAATTTCAGCAGTTCGACAGCCGGAAGAACCGGGGCATTGTGGGAACCGGCTTGGGCCTTTCTATCACCAAGAATTTCGTGGAGATGATGGGTGGAGAGATCGAGGTGGATAGTGAATACGAAAAGGGTTCCAGCTTCCGGGTCTATCTGCCCCTGGTGGAGGGGGACCCCAGCCAGATCGAGCATACGGGCTCCGTGGGCCGGGTGATTGCCAAAGAAAACGTTCGGGTGCTGGTGGTGGATGATAACTCCATCAACCTCACTGTGGCCTTGGGCTTCTTGGCGACCCACAAAATTGCCGCAGATACGGCCTTGAGCGGCCGTTTGGCCATACAAATGATCCAGGAGAAGCAGTACGACCTGGTGTTCATGGATCACATGATGCCGGAAATGGACGGAATCGAAGCCACCGCCCACATTCGGGCCCTGCCGGGGGTGCTATACAAGAACATTCCTATTATTGCCTTGAGCGCCAACGCCGTGTCCGGGGCCCGGGAATCCTTTCTGGAGGGGGGGATGAACGATTTTATCTCTAAGCCCATTGACGCGGAACAGCTGAACCTGATGCTCCTCAAGTGGTTGCCTAAGGAAAAAATCGCGGGCACCGAGAAGCCCGGCGCCGCACCAGAAGCGTCCGCCCAAGGCGAAGCCGAACAGTCCCCGGGCCTTTGGGAGGAGCTTAAAGGCATCCAGGGTTTGGATATTAAAACGGGCCTCTCCCATGTGGGGAATGATGAGAACACGTACATCACCATTCTCCGGCAGTTCTGTAAGGAATTCGAAGGCTATATCGACGAGATTCTACGGTTCCGAGCCCAAGAGAACTGGAAGGAGTACGCCATACGGGTACACGGGATCAAGGGCATCCTGGCGAATATGGGCATGGAGACCTTATCCAAATGGGCCTATAAGCTGGAACTGGCTTCCAAGAGCGCCGACGTGGAAGTGTGCCGGACCGAGACTGAGGGTCTTTGTGAAGCCCTGTACCAATTCTGGGAAGTCCTACGGAAGACCTCGGTCATGGACGAAGGAGAGGCGGTGGAGCGCACGGAGATAGACCAGGCGGCGTTGCTGGAGAAACTGGACCGGCTGGCCGGGGCCTGTAAAATCGGCGCCAGTGACGAGGCGGACAGCCTTGCTGCGGAGTTGGATACCCTCTGCAATAACGCCGTGGACGATGGGGCCTTGAAGGAGTTAAGCGACCTGGTGGCCTCCCTGGATTACGACATCGTGGTGGAAAAAATCACTGAGCTGCGGAGTGCCTTAGGATGATTCGGATGCAGTCTATCCGGAAGGCTCGTAGGGTGGACCTTACACCGGCATGGTGAACCAGGAACAGGGTTGTAAGTATCACGTGTGCCCCTCTGCGGTTCCCGGTAAGCGACGGCAAACTGTTTAGCCCGGGTGATACTCGAAAGAAGCTCTGATTTTATTGTACCGTAGGTTGCAGGGTTTTTCTAGACAAAATGCTAAAAGAGTTCTCAGAATGAAAAACAATAAAGTCCTGGTGAATATAGCTATTTTGATGATATCTGTATGTTTTGCTGTTTATGGGAGAGGCAAGAGAGAAGGGTTGGCGAATTTAACCGCGTCATGTTAAGCAGTGTAGCAAAAATAAATATTCATTTTGTTGATAATCATGCAGTAATATACAGGATATTGTTACCACCGTGATGGAGAATAATAGGTTAAACGTGGATATAAAAGATGTTGACGTAATAATTGATGCATATACACCTGAAATAGAAATGAATGGGAATGCAGTATCGAATATAATGGGAATCTTGCAGCTTCATCTAACCCTGCATGGGAGAGGATGTGGGCTATATCCTCCAGTTCTCCTGCGTGGTGCTGGTTATGATCGAGCATATATTCCATACTATTTCAACAGGTTACTGAGGGTTATAGAAGACAAAATCAACGAAAGCATCGTGGTGATAATCGGTGCATACTGATTAAAATAATAGAGAAAACTATTGGTTTTGGCGGTAATTATGGATTCCGGGGTAATCACATCGGATTTACTCAATTGTCTGCCGCTAAGATCCTGGATGATTACCGAACTGCGGGTATTCTTATCAACATTAAACCCACCGGCTAGGGCGATATAATAGTCCCAACTCCGGTCTGGGATATAGGGATACCGT
>JAITJK010000008.1 GCA_031278935.1 Spirochaetaceae bacterium
ATTAAGGACTGGTTTAACAGCCACCTCTATGAGGTCCGGGCGCTTGGTTATGTGCTGGAGCGCTATGAACAGATAGCCCCTACTGAAAGACGGGGCTTATTCTCTCTCATGGTCAAGGCGATGGTTGAATCCGAGTCGGATGTCATAGGAGCGTCTATGGTCTGGGAGCCTAATGCCCTGGATGGTCTTGATGCGGAATACATCGATACCCCCGGAGCAGATCATACAGGCCGCTTCACCCCTTACTGGTCCAAGACCCGACAAGGAGTGCAGGTGGAAACCCTTACGGGCTATGACGTCCCTGGGGATGGAGAGTATTACCTTATTCCGAAACAAACCGGAAAAGAACTGCTCACCGGCCCCTTTTTGTACCCCATTGACGGTAAGGATATGTTTATGGCTACGATTACCGTGCCGATTAAAAACCAGGGACGCTTTGTGGGCATACTCACCCAGGATATTGGAATTGAGGTCATTCAGGAGCAGGTAGAAAAAATACGACCCTACCCGGGCTCGGTCGCCGCAGTGTACAGTAACAGCGGCATCATAAGTGGGCATTTTGATACGACTCGGATAGGCAAGTCCATGAAGGAAACCGAACAGGACATTGTAGGTTCCCATTTACCGGAGCTTATGAGCGCCCTGGAGCAGGGTAAGGAGTTCCAGTTTACCCAGTATGTTCCTCACCTTAAACAGGAGATGCGGTTTATCGGTTTTCCCTTTTTCGTGGGGGACCCTATCGCTCCCTGGTCCCTTATGATCGGGATTCCGACTGCGGTTATTTCCGCTCCCCTGTACCAGAGCCTTTGGGTGAGCCTCCTCATTTGCGGGGTCATGATGATCTTTGTGTGTATCGGGGCTTTTATGATGGCTCATTCTCTGAGCAGCCCCATCGCCCACACCATGACCGTCCTCAAAGACATTGCCGGAGGAGATCTCACCAAGGATATCTCTGTTAAGAGCCATGATGAATTAGGGGATCTTGCGGGATATCTCAATTTCACCGTAGAGGAGATCAAGGGTTTGGTGCTGTCCATACGGCAAGAGGCCCACGGGCTTGCGGAAACCGGGGCGGAACTGGCCGGCAACATGACCAAAACCGCAGCGGCGATCACCCAAATTACCGACCACATCCAAAGCATCCGGTCCAAGACCAAGCAGCAGACCGAAGGAGTCAAAGGATCCTATGGCATGATGGAACAGGTGGTGCGGCATATCGGGCTGATAAACCAGCGGATTCAGAAACAGTCGGACTGTGTGAGCCAATCCTCTTCGGCTATCGAACAGATGCTGGCAAACATTCAAAGCGTAACCCAAACCCTCGTCAAAAATGAAGCCAATGTAAGCAGCCTCGCCGGTTCCGTTGAAGTGGGACGCGCAAATTTACAGGCCGTATCTGCGGATATTCAGGAGATCGCCCGGGAATCCGCAGGGCTCCTGGAAATCAACGGGGTAATGGAAAATATCGCAAGTCAAACGAACCTCCTTTCCATGAATGCCGCCATAGAAGCGGCTCATGCCGGGGAAGCGGGCAAGGGTTTTGCGGTGGTGGCCGCAGAGATCCGCAAGTTAGCCGAATCTTCTTCGGGACAGTCCAAAACCATCAGCATGGTTTTGAAGAAGATAAAGGATTCCATAGACAAGATCACCCAGGCGGCCAATGTGGTATCTACGAACTTCGAGTCCATAAACGAGGGGATACAGACCGTAACGGATCAAGAGGCGGAAATCCGTAACGCCATGGAGGAACAGGGGGTCGGGAGTAAAGCGATTCTAGAATCCGTAGCCGATCTCCATGAGATAACCCAGGAAGTGAAACAGAGCGCCCAAGAAATGTACACCAACAGCCAGGATGTGATCCAGGAAAGCGAGAGCCTTGGAAAGATAAGCCTTGAGATACGAGAGGGTATGCAGGAGATAGCAGTGGGCGCGGAGCAGATAGGCCTGGTGGTGAACCAGGTCAATGGCATAAGCACGGAGAACAAAAACCGGATAGATGTCCTTATGGCAAAAGTTTCCCGGTTCAATCTGGGAAACTAGTAGCGCCCAGAGATGATGGGTGAAGATCGTAATAGTTCAGCGCGCCCCACTAGTAGCAGGAACGCAGGGACGTACGCCCGTTTCCTAATCCCTCAGCCCCCCAATACGCCTCCACGGCAGGTGGCGCCTCCACGGCAGGTGGCGCCTCCACGGCAGGTGGCGGCGGGTGGGGCTTTAATGCGGTCGGGCGCCTGTACTATGATGAGCCTATGATCAAAACCTCCCTTTTGCCGGTGGATCTTATCAGAGAAGCCTTTCATTACCAGAGCCGTTTTGATGGCTCCACCATGGTCTTTAAGATCGATTTTCCCGTTACCCGGGAACCGGCCTTCGCCTACTTGATGAAAGACCTGGCCCTCCTCGCCCGGACCGGGTTCCGGGTGGTGATCGTGCCCGGGGCCAAGGAACGCATAGACGAGGTGTTGCAGGAATACCAAATCGTGTCCCAGTACTGGGGAGAAAGCCGGATCACCACCGCCGCCGCGATTCCCCTGGTGGAAATGGCCGCTTTTGACGTGGCTACCCGGTTCATCACGGGTCTTTCCGCAGACCGGGTAGACGCGGTAATTGGGAATTTTGTCCGGGCCCGGGGGCTTGGGGTATGCAATGGCCTGGATATGGAACATACCGGTACGGTGGACCGAATTCTCACGGACTCCATTCGCCGGGTCCTCCAGCTCGGCATGGTACCCATCCTGCCGTGTATCGGCTGGAGCCCTTCAGGAAAACCCTACAATGTGCCCAGCGACGAGATTGCTCTGGCTGCTTCCGGGGCTCTGGGCGCGGTGAAGCTCTTCATCATCTCGGTGTATGAGGGGCTGCGGACCGGGGCCTACGCCATCCCTAAGCATATTGAAGCCGGAGCCGAGGGCCGGGTTATACACCTGACGCCCCCTGAAGTGGAGGCCATTTTAGAGACCAACGAGCTGCTCACCGGGCCGGGAGATCCGGTTTTGCAGGAACTCCGCTTGGCCTTGAACGCCGCCAGAGCCGGGGTGGAACGGGTGCATATCATCAACGGCCGGGAAGAGGGGGCCATCCTACGGGAACTTTTTTCCCATCTGGGGGCGGGGACCATGGTATACGCCGACGAGTACGAGGCCATCCGGCCCTTGAAAACCCAGGACATTTCAGGTGTCCTCAGGCTTATGGAACCCCTGGTGCAACAGGGAAACCTGGTGCGCCGCAGTAGCGAGCAGATTCACGATAAAAAGGGGGATTACGTGGTCTTTGAAATTGACGGGTCGGTCCACGCCTGCGGGGCCCTGCATCACTGGGGGGAAG
>JAITJK010000055.1 GCA_031278935.1 Spirochaetaceae bacterium
AGGGAGTCCTGCTGGACTTGCCATTGATGCGAGTTCCTTTTGGGTAAAACCTCTGAGCAACGAATATCTGCGGCTAGGTTTTGGCGGCGATAGTGTTACCGATTTGAGGGGCAAGGGCCTGGGTTCAGGCACCTACGGCTCTTATTCCCATGCTACCCTTGGGGGTGAGGATGATATTTTCACCCAGTTCACTGGGGGGGATAGCGGTCTTGTTATTACCTCGAAGCCTATCACGGGCCTCACGGTTGGTTTTAGCGTAAAGAATATGTTGGCGAATGATATCACCGCCTTCCATAAGACTAATAATGATAATGGGAATCGAGCTGGGGACATTGCACTTGCATCCAAAGCTGGGGAGGTGTGGGGAAAGTTCCACCTTGCCGCCGGTTATGATATCTCCGGCATCGGCCTGGCCCGGGTCGGGTTCCTCGCCGCCAACAAGGCTACCCACCAGAACAGTTGGACAGGGGCTAACGCGAAGGGTATTCCGTATAGCACCGGGGGTACTACTGATGCTGAAAAATCTTACTGGAGCAGTTATGCCTTCCCTACCGGTAACCTGATCCAGGCCGCCTTTAATCTAACAGCGGTGGAGAATCTTACCCTGGACTTTGGCTTTGGGCTTCCCATCGCGTATAAGGTAGGGTATAACCCCCAGGAAGGGGTCAGCACTCAATTCTGGAAGTACAGCCTTCCTAAGAACGCGGACGGTACTGCGAGTACTACACTTCCTGATGGTAGCCTGCCTGGGGGTGTCAATGCTAGCCTTCTTGACGGAGCAATGTACTATGACACAGATGTGGAGTTCCAGGCCCCGCTTAATGTCTCCCTCGCTACGGAATACGTATTCGGCGACTTTGGCGCCCGGCTCCGCAGTGACCTCTACTTTGGTGGTTCCATTAAGATCGATGAGAAGCAGGATATCCCTGTAACTTTCGATCTCCACCTCCATCCTTTCTACAACATCCCCAATATCGGCAAGGTAGGTCTTGAGTTTGGTTTCAACGCTTACGGCCCGGTTACCATGAAGTCGCAGGGACCTGGTAGTACTGATGTTGATCTGGACGGCGGCATTCAGACTCTGGCCTTCGGTGGGTGGTTCCAGAAGACCCTCGCTGGCGGTACCTTCCGCGTCGGTCTGGCTTACTCTATTCCCCTTGAGCCGGTTGAATCCTACACAGGACCCACTACTAAAGAGACCAATTATAAGAAGGACGAGCAGAAGAGTCCGGGCATCTTCACTATCCCCGTAACCTTCGACTACAGCTTCTAATTTAAGCCGGTCTTTTCTTAAACAGCCGCCGCGCCCGAAAGGGCGCGGTTTTTTTGTGCGCCCGGTTTGCTCAAGCTAAAACATGGGATAAGAGCAAAACCCAGGAAGGATGAATATTGACCGCCAAGGCCGGATTACCCACACAGCCACACAAAGGATCTGATTTATCCTGTTATCTTCTTCCCCGGTGCGCCTTTGGGCTTTTTAAAAGCCGGATAGCAGAGGTATCCATGGCGAGGCAGGACAAATAAGCCTCTTCCAACCCCCCTCACCAAACCCGGGGCGCCATATCAGGTTTCGTTACCTTTACGTCCTCCCCAGACGGCTCTACTACGTAAAATCCCGCCTCAAGCGCATACTCCCTCGCCTTCTCTTCTACCACCGTCGCCGCCATCGCCCCGAAAAAATCCCGCCCGTCTCCGTATATATCCGCATACCTCCGCAGCTTTTCCATCCGCTTGATATGCTCGTCCACGTCTCCCCTCTGCAGCCGCGCCCTCACCTCTACCGCCATCGCCTGACTGCCGTTCTCCAGAAATGCGTCCACCTCCGCGTGTATGCCATGCTCCTCATTGTTTATCTTCCGGTTGCGGCTAATAGCCCCAAAATCAAAACCAAATTGCCTAAACTTTTCCGGTAAACCGGGAATCAGCGTGTATTCAGCCTCGTCACCAAACTTGTTGCCCAGGTCGCCGACTATCCGCTGCGTCTCTTTAAGGGCCTTACCAATCTCGTTTATAGTAGCCCATACGTCATCCAGTGTTACCTTTTTAGCCCTTTTTAAAACACTCCCTTTGACGGGCTCCTCTCCCTTCTTCGTTGTCGTTTTATCCGCGGACATAACCCCCTCCTCCGAAAATTACCGGACGCCCTTGCGGCATCACCCCATACCCTAAACCCTAAACCAAATATAAACATAAAACGAGGCCGTTCCAAATCTTCATGTTAAGAATTCAACTCTATCCATAACATAATAAAACTTTCGGCCTTGGTAAAGCGCGGAAACCCGGGATAAACGTATAGGAATCCTTTGAGTAGACACCGGTGGAAAATCACCGCCGTCTCCGGTACCGGCTCGCTTTTCGGTGGTCTATGCAGCCGGGATCAGGGCATGATAGAAGCCGCATCCACGATGGGATATGGCCGTCTTTCTGTAGCCGTCTTTCGCCTTCTTGTTCTTATGGTGAAAATTATTTTCACCATATTCCGATACAAAGAGGGAAAAAAGGGAACCATACAGCCAATTTAGGGGAATAAAAAGCTCTTTTTAAGGCAAAAATACATTTTTTGCCTTTTTTAAAATTTTATTTCATTTTGTTTGACATTCTGGTATAATAAGATTATCATAATTTTAAAAGGGTAAGTCTTATGGGATTTCAAAACGCAATCGACCGTTTGCTTACAGAAGATTTTGGCCTTGGTAATAAACGACTGGGGCTTATCACGGGCCCTACGGGACTATCATCCGCCCTGGTTTCTACCGTAGATATTTTGCGGGAACGGTTTAATCTTTGCGCCCTTTTTGCCCCGGAACACGGGGTCCGGGGTGAAATTAACGCCGGGGTGGCTCTGGAATCCTACCGGGATCCCCGGACCGGGTTGACCGTTTACAGTATTTATGATGAGAAGGGGAACCGTCCTTCCCAAAAGATGTTGAAGGACATAGACCTCCTTCTTATTGACATCCAGGATGTGGGCGCCCGTTTTTACACCTTTATTTCCACCATGTACAACGCCATGGAGGAATGCGCCAGGGCGGGGAAGACCTTTGTGGT
>JAITJK010000057.1 GCA_031278935.1 Spirochaetaceae bacterium
AGGCTTGGGCGCATGAAGTGGCGATGGTTTCTTCGTCCCCCAAAAGAAGGGTCCGCACGTGGAAGATCACCGATCCCTCCCGAACACGAGCAATCACCGGAAGCTGGGCGATTCTGAGGACGCGGGCAAACGTTTCCGCAGGGATCGAAGCGGAATGCAGGGCCACGCCGTAGCCGGGAAGGGCATCATCGGGGTAGGCGCCCCCCCCAACGGCATCCTGAGTTTCCACCACGGAAAGGGTACAATCCCCACCTCCCCGTACCGAGGCTGCAGCGCGCTGGATCCGTTGGCGTAGGTTCTGGGCCTTGGTACGTAGCGTCCCGGTATCGGCTTCAATCATCCGAATGACCGGTATGTCTCTTTGCCGGCCTTGAAGGTAAAGCCTGAGCGTGGCTTCAAAAGCCGCCAGAGTCATCTTATCCACCCGCAGGGCCCGCAGCAATTGGTGGCCCTTGATCCGGTCTATGAGGGACTTGGAACCCGCAATGACGCCGATCTGCGGCCCTCCCAGCACCTTATCCCCGGAAAAAGTGAGGAGCCTAGCGGCTTTAAGGCAATCCCGGACCAAGGGTTCTTGGCGCGCCCCGGGCAGGCGGAGAGGCGAGAGGCTCCCACTGCCCAGATCCTCCATGAAGACCAGGGAACGAGACGCGGCTAGTTCTGCCAATGCTTCCCGGGATACGGCGCGGGTAAACCCGGCTATCCGGTAGTTGGAGGGGTGCACCTTGAGCAAGGCCGCGGTATTTTCGGTAATGGCCCCCTCATAATCCCCTAAACGGGTTACGTTGGTGCAACCTACGGGAATCATGTGGGCCCCAGAAAAGGAAAGGATCTCCGGGATCCTAAAGGAATCCCCGATTTCCACCAGTTCGCCGCAGGATACGATGACTTCCCGGCCTGCGGCAAGGGCTGAAAAGGCGAGGAGTACTGCCGCTGCATTGTTATTCACCACCAAGGCCGCTTCAGCACCGCTTAACTGGCAGAGAAGCCATTCCACATGGGCATTACGCCCCCCCCGACGGCCTTGTTCCGGCGAATATTCCAGGGTATTGTAGACGCCGGCGATTTCCCACACCGCCTGTAGGGCTTCCTCCGCCAGGGGCGCCCGTCCCAGGTTGGTGTGAATCACCACTCCGGTAGCGTTGACCACCGGCTTCAGGGTACAAGTGGAACGGGCCTCGAGCAAGTTTTTCGCCCGAAGCTCAACCAAGGCCGCTATGGGTTCGGTACAGAACACGCCTTGCCGGATTTCCCCTTTAAGGTCCTCTAGGGCTTGGGTGATGATGGTCTTTACGGCCTCGCTTCCCAGACTACGGGAGAAGGCCCGCGCCCAGGGCCTTGAAAGGAGATCGTGCATGGCGGGGATGGAGCGCAGGAGCTTTTGGGCGGTGGAATCGGTCATAGGCAATTTTTAGTATACTCCATGAGGCCCCTCAGGGTATACGCAAGACATGGGGGAAAAATGGCGGAGGCGTGTGAGAATCGAACTCACCAAGGGCGTTTCCGCTCTTTGACGGATTTGAAGTCCGCAGCCACCACCAGGCAACCTGCACCTCCGTGGATTTACTATAACCAGAAGGTCCCTTGCCTGTCAAAAGGGTTTTTGACCAGGACAGCCCATGTCAGTGCGAGGAACACACCGATGAATAAATCCAGACGGGGTATCCTCTGCACTGGATTGCTTCACCCCGCTCGCAATGACGGTATGCAACGCGAGTTCGACCCCTGGGGTCAGACCCCGTGGCAAGGGCACCCCGCTACGCCCACCATAAGGGTGTGTGCCCCTATCCCTAACTACACGGATCCCCTAGTGGGCCTCCACGACAGGTGGTGGTATACTAAGGACGGCAGGAGGCCTCGGCAGAAAATGAAACAAGCAGGGGAATTACTTTCATTCTTTTTTGACCCCAAAACTCTGGAGAAAGCCCAAGAATATGCGGATATCTTCGCTTCCTGGGAATCTGTGGTGAAGGCCCAGCGTATTCCCGCCGCCGCAGACCATTCCCGCGTCGTGGAATTTGAACGGCAGGTACTCCTCATCGAAGCAGATCATCCGGGCTGGATTCAGCTACTACAGACCAAGCAGCAAGAATTGTTGCGGGCCTTCCAGCGTCGGTTTCCCCATGTTACGGGGATTTCCTTCCGTTTGAGTCGGAACCCTGGACCCTTGTCGCCCCGTACCATACCCAAGCCCCCTCAGGTGGCGGTGGAACCAGAGCCCGTCCCGGAAGATCCGGAAGCCGAGTCCCCCTGGTACACGGTCTTTGAAGATAAGGAATTCCGGGCGACCCTTAAGCATCTGCAAGCGAGCATTAAGGCCCGAAACGCCCGGAATTAAGGAGGCTCACCCCTATGTACGCACCCTATAGCCGCTGCACCCTCTGTCCCCGGAACTGCGGCGCGAACCGTCTCCGGGGGGAAACCGGGTATTGCGGGGAACAAGCCGCCCTCCGCATTGCCGCAGCATCCCTGCATCGGGGCGAAGAACCGCCGGTCAGCGGCTCCCAGGGTTCCGGAACGCTCTTTATAAGTGGCTGTAACCTCCGCTGTACCTTCTGCCAGAATCATCAGATTTCCCAGGGAGGCATGGGTAAAGGCCTTTCCCCACAAGGTTTTGCCGCCCTATGCCTTGCCCTACAGCAGGAGGGGGCGGAGAATATCAACCTGGTTACCGGAAGCCACGCCGTACCAGCACTGGAGCGAGGGCTGCGGGAGGCCCGATCCCAGGGGCTTGCCCTACCGGTGCTCTGGAATTCTTCCGCCTACGAGCTCCCCGAGACCCTTTCCTTACTGGAATCTCTGGTGGATGGGTATATGCCGGACCTGAAGACCCTGGACAGCGCCCTCGCCGCCCGGTTTTTCCATGCTCCGGACTATCCTGAATACGCTCAAAAGGCGATTTTGTGGATGCTTCAAGAGCGCCCCTTGCGGTTTGAGGGGACGCGGCTGCGCTCCGGGGTGATTATCCGGCATCTCGTGCTGCCGGGTTATCTTGAGTCCACTCACCGGGTTCTTGCCTGGTTTGCCGAGCAGGCCCAAGGCCGGGCGCTGCTTTCGCTTATGACCCAGTATACCCCAGTGCGTCTTCCCGGAACGCCCTCCGGTGGCGCCCCAGACCGGCAGGTGCAGCCTCAGGAATATGAACAGATCCTAGCCTGGCTTGACCGGTTTGGCATTACCGATGGCTTTTATCAAGAATTGGCGTCTTCACCCGAAGGGGCTGTGCTCCCGGATTTTAGCCGGGGAGAGCCCTTTCCCCCGGAATTGGCCCGAACAATCTGGCGCCCACCCGCCGCCCACTGACGTGGATGGGCACTTTGTCGCTTTGGAGGTCTGCACTGCCCAGTGCAG
>JAITJK010000154.1 GCA_031278935.1 Spirochaetaceae bacterium
CCCTCGGTGAGCAGCCGCATAAGCGCCGTAAGCAGGGGCGTTTCCAGGGTCTGTATAGCTTGTATACACTGGATCCCCCATTGATAGAGGGCATACACGGGTGCGTCATCAGCGCGGGTCATCTGTAGAAGCTGGTCCTGATTCATAGAGTATATTCCTTGCGCTACTATAGCGTCATTGCGAGGATCCTAGCAACGAAACAATCTAGACGAGTATTCGTTTCACCGGATTGCTTCGTTACGCTCGCTATGACGGTTTTCTTCCTATCGAACTCACGGTGCTATAACGAATCCCCGGGGAGGGTATAGACCACCGTACCCTGGAATAGAGTCATAAGAACCCGTCCGGTACAGCTTAAACCACTATAGGGTGAGTTCTTGCCCCGGGATCGAAAGCCTTGCCCCGGTATCTGCCAGGGCAACTGGGGATCCGCTATAAGAAGATCTCCTCGAAAGCCTGGAGCAATGCGCCCCCGATCCCTAAGGCCCAATATCCGGGCCGGGGCGGCGCTCATCAACGCGGAAAGTCGGGAGAGACTAAAGCCCTGCCTCAAGGCTAGTTCCGTATGACAGAGGGCAAAACTCGTCTCAAGCCCGGTAAAGCCCGGTGCGCCCTGGCGCTTGTCTTCCTCCCTATGGGGGGCGTGATCCGTGGCAATGGCGTCAATCGTACCGTCCCGTAGTCCCTGGATAAGGGCCGCTCGATCCGCCTCAGTTCGCAAGGGGGGATTCACCCGGCCAAAGGTCTCTTCCCCCAAGAAATGCGCCCGTTCTTCCGTAAGGCATAGGTGATGGGGCGTGACTTCCGCAGTTAGGGTAAAGCGGTATGGGCCACTTTGCGCCGGCTCCGTCTTGGCCTTCCGTATGAGGTCCACCGCTTCCTTGGTGGAAACATGGGCAATATGCACCCGTCCCTGAGCCTGCTTGGCCAAGGCCAAGGCCCGCTGAGTCCCGTGATTCTCTTCGATGCGACTCCAGTACGCCCGGCTCTTGCCTTGGACCTTGGCTTCCGCCGCTTCCGGCCCTCCGACGTCGCAGTGGCAGGATAGGGGGACTCCTAAGCTGCGAGCCGCGAGAAAAGCCTGGGAAAACAAGGCGTCCGAAAGGATGTCCTTCCCATCTTCAGAAACTATCCGTATCCCTGGTTCGTTCTCCTTAAGGCGGCCTATTTCGGAAAGGGCTGCGCCCTCCATGCCCTCAGTCAAGGCTAGTACAGGATAGAGGTCCACCAAGCCCAGCGTATCGGCGCGGGTCTTAAGAACGCGAGAGCGGGAGAGGCTGTCAATCACCGGGTTAGTGTTGGCCATACACACCACGGTTCCGTAGCCTCCAGCCACGGCGGCGAGGCACCCAGACTCAAGGGTCTCTTTCTCCGGGTATCCCGGATCCCGGAAATGGGTGTGCAGATCCACCAAGGCGGGCATGAGCACCAGGGATCCTCCGCCCCGGATGGTCTGGTGCAGAGGTGGCAAGGGTTCCGGCACTGGGGTCCCTTGAGGGAATACTTCCCGGATGATCCCTTGCTCGATCCAGACCGAACCGCTCATATCCAGGGTTTCATCTACCAAACGGAAGTCGTGAAGCAAGAGCGAACCGAGGATATTCACTGAAAATCCCCGGCGGATCGGATTTCATCACAATATTCACAGCGATAGGTGCGTAAATCTGGGTTTTCCAAGTGAAACACCTGAAGGATATAGGGTTCCATTGAGGTAATACACCGGGGATTTTTGCAGATCAACACGTTTTCCACTCGTTCCGGCAGCGAGAGCTTGATTTTCTCCTTGATTTTCTCGTTTTCGATGATATTCACCGTAATATGCGGGTCAATAAGTCCCAAAATATCGAAGTTAATGGCAATAGTATTATCAATTTTGATGATGTCTTTTTTTTCCATTTGGCAGGAATTGGCATTCACCACAAAGGCCACCGTATGAGGAGTCTTATCCAGCCCCAGCCAGTTGAATATCCTAATCCCCTGGCCTGCCTTAATATGATCGATGACAATCCCATTTTTGATCTGCGCTAACATAATTTTCTCTGTTACTCCTTGTGCTCTGCTTCCGCCGCTTCATAGGGCCTGGTGAAGTGGTGTTTTCTTGCCATTGACTAAAAACCCTATCTTTTGTATACATAGAATTCACGGATAAATTCCGCTCCAGTTTATCGGGCCGGATAACCGTGGTATACCATAGGGATTCAAATATGTATACTGTATAATCGGATTTCCTGTATAGAGGGAGTCTAGGAGGAGGACCTTCATGAGCGCCAGAATTCGGCTCAAAAAATTCGGAACTAAGAAACGGCCCTATTACCGTATAGTGGTTATGGATAAACATGCTCCCCGGGACGGGAAGGCCATTGAAGAACTGGGATACTACCATCCCATTGAAAAGGAAGACCGGCAGATCCGGTTTGACGCGGAACGGGTAAAACAATGGATCCTCCAAGGGGCCACGGTGAGCGACACGGTGCATAAAATTCTGAATAAGAAGCAGGTGTCCCTATAAGACGGAGTAAAGAAGATTCATAGGGAAGCCTAAGCCCTGATACACGAAAGGGAAGGAGGAGAGGTGGAAAAAGAGCTGGTTGAATATATCGTGAAGTCTTTAGTGGATGATCCTTCGTCCGTATCGGTCAGTGTGGTGGAGGGAGAAAAGTCCACCATATTGGAACTTAAAGTTGCCCCGGATGACATCGGCAAGGTTATTGGAAAACATGGCCGGATTGCCAAGTCTATTAGGACCGTATTACAGGCGGCCACGGCAAAAGGAGGAAAGCACACGGTGCTTGAGATATTGGACTGACCGGGGCAGGTGCGATGTGACGGAACAGTTTGTCGTAGGGATCATAGGAGCGCCCTTCGGGATCAAAGGTCATGTCAAGGTGCGCTCATGCTCCGGCGAGTATGAGCACCTTAGGCGGCTTACGACTCTAGTGGTTCGGTGCGGGCAGGGGGAAAGGCTTTTTACCTTAGAAGAGACTGTACCCATAAACCAGGGGCTAGGCATGAAATTTCGTGGGATTGATACCCCCGAACAGGCCCAGAATCTCCGGGGGGGAGAACTCATAACTGACCGCGCCCATGCGGCGCCCCTTAAATCGGATGAATTTTATATAGAAGACCTGCGAGGCCTGGCCGTGGTGGAGACCGGTGTGGTACTGGGGCATATCCAGGATGTGCTGGAAGGAGGCGGGGGTAGCCTCGCGGAAATCCGCCTTGTCTCGGGGGCGGTACGGTTGGTTCCCTTTAGAAAAGAATTTTTTGGGGATATATGCCCTGAAGCCGGTACGGCGGTCCTTTTAGAACCCTGGATTCTTGTATGACCTA
>JAITJK010000188.1 GCA_031278935.1 Spirochaetaceae bacterium
GCGGATTAGTCTCATCGGTATTAGCGTCCTGGGGGCTCTGGCTTCCAATGGGGCCCAGCTCCTTTTGGCCAGGGTTTTCTTGTTCGGCCCCTCGGTTACGTTGCTGATTCCCCCGGTGCTGATCGCCGGGACCCTCACGGGTGCGAGCCTGGGGGTCTTCTGCGAGACCTTTATAAGGCGCTCCCACTGGTACCGTCGGCGCCTCCCCTCACGGTTATGAAGGGTCTTCGAGGTTGCGCCGGGACCGCCTGGGAAGAGGCCATAAGCAGCCGGGACCGGTTCCTGTCTGGGGTGATTATGGCTGTGGCGTTTATGGCGAATCCCGATCCCCTCTTGCGGGCGGCACAATTTTTGCTTTTTTGGGGGTATGCCGCAAAGAGTGGCAAGCAGCAGCGGCCCTGGTTTACCCTTTTGGTCATGGGGGGTATCGTGTTTTTCAATCTCTTGGTTCCCTACGGCAGGGTGATTGCCGTCCTGGGACCCTTTCCCCTTACCGCGGGGGCGCTTCGCGCGGGGCTTGATAAGGCCCTGACCCTAGAAGGGCTTATTCTGCTTTCCAAGGCGTGTATTCGCACGGATTTACGCCTCCCCGGCTTTGTGGGGTCTCTTTTGGCGGAATCTTTTCGGATATTTGAAGGGATTACCCGACGAAAAGCCCTGATAACCCCTAAACGTCTCATCCAGGGCTTGGACGAGCTACTGCTGGAACTCAGCGCGGAGCAATCTCTTCTGGCGGAACACCGTGGTTTCCTGGAGGAGGTAAAGAGTGAGAGCACCCTACTAGGACGGCTCCTTTTAGGAGGGGCCCTAGCCTTGGTTGTGGGGCTTACCTGCCTGGGCTTTCTCGGCCTTTTCTGACGTAAATGGTAGGTGGCGGGTATCTCCGACGCGCTGGGTCAAGCCTTGAGCGTCCAGGAAATCCAGCATGGCCAGGCTAGATTTCCGGTTCACCCCCAAGGCATCCCGTAGGGAAGCCACCGTTATATCCCCGGTCATAGACCTAAGCAGGGTGAGAAGCTCCTTCTGCGTTTTGCGGGGGAATACAAGGCCCCCATCAATGATCCGTAAGCCCTCATGTTCCCGGAGATACGCAAGGGCCCGCTTCATATAGGCAGGCGAGACGCCGGTCTTGAACCTGTCTTCAAGGTCCGATAGTTTGAGTAGATTAAAACCCGCGCCTTCGCTCTCCACCTGAATCCGAGCCGCAAGATCCATAAGCTTTTTATCTCCTTGCTCCCGGTGTTCGCTCAGGCGATACACCGTCTTTCCCTGCACCGCAATGGCGGTGATACCCTCACCGGCCATAAGCCCCAGGAGCGCTTTGCCATTCGCACCGCTCATCTTGTGCGCCCCGAGCAGGGTCGTCAAGGCGGCGAGGAGTTTCTCCGCATCGAGACCTGAGCGTTCAGGATACCGGGCATGAAAATCCTCAAGGAACCGCAACACCCTACGGCGCGCTCGGCGGAACGCAGGCAGAGAAATGAAATATGGGGAGGGGCCGAAGGACAACAACTCGTCGGAGTCCTCGGAATCCCTAGATTGCGCCGATTCCGCCGCCATGGCCACTAGGCTCTCCTCGAAGGTCCCGGGATCCATCTGGGATAAAGCCTTGAGGTCGGATACCGCGAGGAGGCCCCGATCCTGAATCAAGGCCCGAAGCAGGGAAACCGGGCCGAAATGGTCCGTAAGGCTCGTGAGCAACCGGGCTTTTTCCCGCCGCTCCACCAGGCCTTTGGCGGTTTCGGCGTTAGGCAACAGCATCCGGCCCCCGCCGATGGTGGTAAGGGGACTGTAAAAGCGGATCACGAAGCGCTGGCCTGCCATAACCACCAGGGGAGATTCAGTGATAAGCTGCACCGGAGCGCCGCTTCCCGGTGGGACGATAGCCTTCTTCTTGTCCCCTTCCAAGTTGAGTAACGACACCCGGGCAATAAGGTCGGCGGTCCCGGTATGAAGGCGCACCCGTTGCCAGTGGGAGACGCCCCGCGGGGCCGAGGGAAGAACTTCAAGCCAGGCGTCCATGCAGGAGGTGGCTATAAACGCCCCGGGTGCACAGACCACGGCGCCCCGCTGGAGTAGCTCTAACGGAACAGAGGTGAGGTTCACCGCCACCCGCTGGCCGGAGCGTACCCTCTGGACTGCAGCGCCATGGGTTTGCAGGGAACGCACCTTGGCGCTCATACCGGCGGGCATAATCGCCACCTCGTCGCCCACCGATAGGCGTCCTTGATAGGAGGTCCCGGTTACCACGGCGCCGAATCCCTTTTGGCTGAAGACCCGGTCAATAGGGAGGAAGAAGGTCCCCGAACCGCTTCGAGGGGCTAGGGTACTCAGGATACGCTCCAGTTCCTCAAGGAGCCGAGAAATTCCCACGCCGGTGCGGGATGAGACCGGCAGGATGGGCGCACCTTCGAGGCAGCTTCCTCGGATAAGCTCCGAAGCTTCTTCCCGGGCGAGTTCCAGGGTTTCGCCGTCCACCAGGTCCTGCTTGGTCAGGGTTACTACCCCTCGTTTGATCCCCAGTAGGCGAAGGATGTCCAGATGCTCCCGGGTTTGGGGCATGACCCCCTCGCTCGCGGCGATTACCAGTATGGCGGCGTCCATGCCTGTAGCTCCCGCAGCCATCTGCCGGATGAACCGCTCGTGTCCCGGAACGTCGATGATGCTCACCGTCTTGCCGCTTCCCAGGGTTAAAGGGGCAAAACCCAGTTCGATGGTGATGCCCCGGCGTTTTTCCGCTTCCAGGCGGTCGCAATCCACTCCGGTCATGGCTTGCACCAAGGCGGTTTTTCCGTGATCAATATGCCCGGCAGTGCCGAAGATGAAAGGATATTCCATGTTTTCACTGCCCCTCGATTTCCTACAGTCCCACGCTTCCGCCGGACTTCTGGGTGAGGCGCCATTTTGCCGAAGCCTCGTTTTGGGGATTTCTCCGTTGGATTTTGTTTAACCTCATGACTGCCATAGTCTCCTCCAAAAGTGTTGCGCGTTTTTATCGTAAGGTCTAGATATATTTTCATCAAGTGATCTTACAAGGAGATTAGGTATTGGTATCATCTTCTGAACAAATTCCGCTAAAAAACGCAAATGCAGAGAATGCTCGTCTCGATTGCTTCGTCGCTTTGCTCCTCGCCATAGCAACCACGCCCAGACCCCCTTACCCCGCAGTCCCCAGTAAGTGGTTTGAACAATAGCAGGATTAGCACTATGATAGGGTACATGGATCATAAAAAAGGTGTAGTCGCAGGAAAGAAATGGAATAGCGCGGGGGTTAAGAAAAATCAATCCCTCAGAAAGGCCCTTCACATTCTGGAGGGTATGACCACTATCCATACACCCGCACGGTTACAGGACATTGCTCAAAGCCTGGGGATGCCCCAGAGTACCGTGCTGCGGTTCTTGAATACGTATAGTGATTTCGGCTATGTGCAGCAGGACCCGGCCACGGCTTGTTATTACCTGACCTTGAAATTAACCGAACTGGGACTGAGAACCAAGGATCATTTCCCCTTCCCCCATTCCCTGCTAAAATATATCAAACAAATCGCCCGGACTTTCCAGGAATCTTCATCCCTGTGCGTCGAGCAGGATATGCAGATGGTCTACATCGCCATCGAAGAAGGCCCGGACCGGACGCTACAAACGCTTCAGCGGATTGGCAAGATCGCCCCCATGCACGCCACGGGAGTGGGTAAATTGCACCTGATGAACTATTCGGAAAAACAGCTCGCCGCCCTGGAACAAAAATATGGCCTTCCCCAATATACGAGCCACACCATCCATACCCGAGATGCCCTGAAGACCGAGATCGAGCGGGTGAAACAGAACGGTTACGCAGTGGATGATCAGGAATGTGAGGTCGGCGTCCGGTGTATCGCGGTACCGGTGCGGGACTATACCGGCAAGGTGGCGGCGGGTATCAGTATGTCCGCCCCGGTTACCCGGTTGGATATGCCCAAAATTGCCGAAATCGCCGGGTTCTTCAAAGACATAAGCCGAAAAGCCTCTTTGGAACTGGGCTGGGATCCCCGGTAACCCGCCAGACCCTTTAGCTTGGGCTTTTTGCCTTCGGCTTCTTGCGTTTCAGAAGCCGCGCCTTTTTCCGCAGGACCTCCAAAAGATTAAAGAAG
This sequence comes from Spirochaetaceae bacterium, assembly GCA_031278935.1. Taxonomy (GTDB): domain Bacteria; phylum Spirochaetota; class Spirochaetia; order Treponematales; family Breznakiellaceae; genus JAIRLU01. The sequence continues at coordinate 4,131 of JAITJK010000188.1, forward strand.
CCCCAAACTAAAGGCCAGTAGGCATAATCCCAGCTGCCCGGACGGTGGATAATCCGCCCACCGAACCCGGTCTTGAAGCGGTACAGCCCGGCCATAGGATGCTCCGGGTCCGCCCGGGGGGGGATGCCGAAGAGATCATAGATGGTACAACCCAGGGCGCGGGCGTCCTGCACAGCCCGCCATTGGAGGGCATAGGGCGCCATGAGATTGCGCTTCTTATCCGAAGAGGCCCCATACAGATACACTGCGGTCTCCTTGCGAAACAGGACCACCACTGCGGCCAAGAGGTCTCCTTCATGCTCCGCCAGGTATAGCCGGAGATTTAGCGCTTCCTGGGCCTGCCGTTCCGGGCCGTATTCCCGGTAGTGGGTAAAGAGGCCGGTATAATAGTCGCTGCTATGAATGGCAATGCGGTCTCGTTTGGCGGTCTCTTTAAGAAGCTCATAAAACGCAAGCACCTCTTCCGCGGGAGCCTCCCGTACCTGGACCCCCTTCTTGTGGGCCAACTGAATGTTATACCGCCATTTGCTCTTCATGGCTTTAAGAATCTGCTCTTCCGGGAGGGCGAGGTCCAAGAGGACCGTGTCTGGGGGCTGCACATCCGCGCCGGCAGGGGAAAAAGGCGGATATATGGCCGGCGGCGCGGTTTCCGGTCCTTCGGTGTACCAGGGCGGATCAAAACGGATAAAGGCGGTGTTCTCAGGCAGGAAAGCTTGCAAGGCCTGGGCAAGCTCCCGCAGGGCCTGATTCCGGGCCTCGTCTTGGGACGGAAAGCCCTGGGGTAACTCCGGCCCCCAAGGCACATAGGCAAAAGAAAAACCCAGCCCCAGACGCCTTCGGATTAAAAGCAGGGGCTTTATTCCCCCCTCCCCCCAATCAGCGAGAAAGGCCCGGGTATTCCAGGCGAACCGGGCCTTAAAGCTGCCCCAAAACCCTGACTGTAAAAAAGAAGAGGCCTCCTTACATTGGGTGAGGTCCGTAGGCAGAATACTCTTGAGGTAGCGCCCCGGCAGGGAAGGACCGTGGACCGCTTCCCTCTTACGCTGTCCACGGAACGCCACTAATGCACCTCGGCAAAGGAGAGAACCCTGGTCTGTATGGGCTGGCCCCGCAGGAGCAAGGGCTTATCAGCGGATACCACCGTATAGTCCCGCACCACCAGGGGTACCGAGGCAAAGGTGGCAAAGTCAATCTCCTCAGGGGGCGTTCCCGGCGCGCTCCCGGCGCAGGCTACCCGGGTCCCAGTGGGGGTGTCCCCGGCGTCCAGCACTTCCACCTGTTCCCGGCCCTCCGCATCCGTGGCCGAAGCGGCCAACAGCATCCCTCGGCTTTCCACGCCCCGGAGCTTCGCGGGTTTCAGGTTATAGGCTAGGATGATACGCTTGCCTAACAGTTCCTCCGGGCGATAAAAGGGTACCAGCCCGGAAACAATGACCCGCTCTTCCCCGGCTATCTCCAGGGTCTCGATGTAGAGCTTGTCCGCCTTGGGATGCCGCTGGATATTGGTGATCTGGGCCACCCGCAGGTCTAGGGTATGGGCAAAATCCGCCGCAGGACTTTCCGAATCAGTGGTTTTCACGGAAACCGGCGTTTCCGTATTCCGTTCCGTTCTATCCTGCTGGCTTCCTGCATAGCGTACCCGCAAGGTTTCCACAAGCTCGTCTTCGAGTTTAGGGAACAGCACCTCGCTTTTTATTACCCTCGTGAGTCCCTGATCCTGGCCCAAGCAGTCCCAGGAAAGGGCGCCGGCGCTTCCGGTAAAGGAAAGGCCGAAAAACGAGGCGATCCGCTCCGCCGCGCCGGGCAGATAAGGCTGGATAAGGATGGCTATATCCCGCACGGCATAGCACAGGTCCCGGATGAGGGAACCGGCAGCGGCTGGCTCGGTCTGCCGTTTGCGCCAGGGCTCCCCGTCTTGAAAGGTCTTGTTGGCGAAGGAGGCAAGCTCGAATACCTGTCTGAAGGCGTCTCGCAGTTCCGCCCGTTCCAGTTTCTCCGTAATCCCCTGCTCGTAGCGCCGTAGGGTCTCCCAAAAATCTGCGGATCCCGTCTCATGGGGAATGACACCGTCATAATAGCGGCTTACAAAGGACACGGTCCGGTTTACCAAGTTGCCCAGGTTGCCGATGAGTTCGCCATTCACTTTCTCCTGGAAATCCTTCCAGGTAAACAGGGCGTC
>JAITJK010000211.1 GCA_031278935.1 Spirochaetaceae bacterium
AACCGCCAGCACCAGCTCATCCCCTCCCCGGAGCACGCACAATTCCAGCTTAAAGCGCTCACAGCCTGGAGGAAAGCTCAGATACCAAGCCGTATCGCTCACTCCTACGGAGATGCTAAAGGCGCCTTCTCCGTGGGCCTTCTGAGAAGCGTCGGCGGAGGAAACTTTAAGTTGATACCCCTTAAAATCCCCGGACTTTTCGTAGGATTCTTTATCGGCATTTTTAATCTCCCAAAAGGCAAAGACCCAAAAGGGGTCCCGGATCAGTACTTCGATGAAGGTGATATTATATTGCTTGGGCAGGGGAACCGGTTCAGGAATATCGGTTTCCACCAAGGGAACCACTAAGGCGGCTTCATTGCGGGTGTATTCCGCGGTAACATCCATGATTTCCGCAATAATAAAGAGCCGCTCCAGGTCAGGCGGAATGGCAACACCGAAGCTATCGGCTAATCGTATCAGTTCATGGGTGGTCAAACTTTCTAAATAGGGTCTCGTAAGCAATGGGGTGTTCTTACCTAAGAATGCATCCATCATAATTTTATCATGGGGAAAAGGACGAGCGGTGTCAAGTATCCGCAAATACTCGCCAAGACCCTTGTATCTTTTCCCACTTCCCGCCATGGTACTGGCAAGGAAGGATGCGGACCATGCAGTACGAAATCGTGATCGCGGATCCCGCGAAGAATATCACCATCCTGGTACTCAGTCCGGTGGAAGATCGGGCTGAAGCGGCCAAGGCGCTGCTGGGTCTTCCCGGTCTTGGGGCCGAGCAAGTGGGGTTTGTGCTTCCCCCTAAGGCCGGGGAACTTTGGCGGCTTGAGATGATGGGCGGCGAATTCTGCGGAAACGCAGCCCGGAGTTTCGGCCTTTGGGTGGCCCAAACCCAAGGGTATGGGGGGGTAGCGGATATTCCCATCAGCATAAGCGGTATGCCGGTTCCCCTTACGGTCCGAGTGGATACCCAGGCAGGAACCGCCGCTGTAGCCATGCCCCGACCTCAAAGCCAGACTCCGGTGCTTCTGAGCGGAGGGCTAGCGCTTCCGGTGTACGCTTTTGCGGGGATTACCCACGTTATCGTTCCAGGAATCTCGGTGGAGTCCCAGAGGAAGACCTGGTTCCAGGAGATTAAAGCCCAAATTGAAAGCCGGCGGCCTCTGCCTCAGGCCCTAGGAGTGCTGTTTTATGACCGGGAAACCGCGTTTATGACCCCTTGGGTGTATGTGTATGCCACGGATTCCCTGGTTGCAGAATCGAGCTGTGGTTCAGGTTCTGCAGCCCTCGGCGCTTGGCGATATGAAGCCCTGGAAGATGGGGAAGAAATTTTCCCGGTGGTCCAGCCCGGCGGCGTCATTGAGGTCCGGATATGGAAGTGCCGGGGAAAGATCCGGGAAATCGCTATTGGCGGTCCCGTGTCCTTCCATTCGCCACCTACCGCCACCTGCCGTGGAGGCGTATTGGGGACCCCCTGGTAAGGGAGCAGGGCGTACGTCCCTTCGTTCCTGCTATCAGTGGGGCGCACTGAGCTATAGTGTGGACTTGGTTCCTGGGAAGGTCTGACCCCATCGGTCGAACTCAGATATGCTTACCGTAGGCCCTCCTCTCAGCGTTTTAAGAAAAACTACGGATTTTTTCACCGTCATGGCAAGGGGCGTACCGCTACCTAACCCGCAACCCTCAGGGACTTTAAAACTCCTTGGGGGTTCCGCCAAACTCACGCTATAATTGAGAAAAGAAAAAGACTGGGGAAGCGTGCGTTTCCCGTGCTTTTTTCTTCGGACCGGAACGGTCCACTATGAGGAGGAGGATTTCTATGAAAAAAATCTCCTATGGAGTATCGAGAATAGCCGCCATGGCGCTGCTATTCGTCTTAGTGCTGCTCGAAGGATGCTCAGGCCCTAAGAGTAAAGCCGCCCCGCCCCCGGTGGATTTAGGGAGCCTGCTTAAGGAAGTGGATCGCTATAAACAAAACGACTACTTCACGGTGCAGGTCAGTGAAAAGGGCGACGGCTCGGATGTAGCCCCGGAAAAACCCTGGGTTACCCGCGCAGAAATGGATGCCCTGAACCGAGCAATGGCGGGGGCCCAGGGCATAGACGACTATGACCCCCGCGCGCCCATGGCCGCTACAGAACTGGAAGATGCCTTAGTCGCCTACAAGGCCGCCCTTAAAGCGAATGGCTCGGATCCCTATTTCCGAGGAGATCCTGGTGCGGGTATTCCCTATTTGTCGGTCTCCGCAGTGAACCTTGTAGCCGGAACCACGGCGATTGGGGCGCCCTGGAGCGCGGAAGCGCAGGACCTGAACGACGGGGCCCTGCACAAGTGGCGAGCTAACGATGGACGGCTCCTTTGGGCCAACGACGCGGGATATACCGAGGCAAGTACCTTTGAACTCATCCCGAATCCCTTTGAGGGGGACCAGGAGAGCCTTATTAAAATTCACGCCTACCATGACCCGGCAATTACCGGCAGGAGCTTCGGCGGCTTCGGCATCCGGGTCCCCTTAACCCAAACGGTGAGCGTGGACAGCGGTACGTACATCGAATTCGACCTATACTATCCTATGAGCGCCGCAGGGCAATGGATGCGTCTGGAATGGTGGTCCACAGACACGGGAAATCCGGGTAATCAGGCCGGAAACGGCAGTAACGGCAACGGTAAGGCTGCTTCGTACATCCGTACCGAAAATCTTACGGCCATAAATAACCTGAATCCAGACTGGATCGCCTTTTATGATGACGAGACCTGGTCAAAGCAGCACATACGGGTTGCCGCTGCCGCCACGGGGACGTGGCAGTACCTCAATATGGACTTTCACACCGAGACTGGAGCCCATCTTGAAGGGGATGCCCTCATGATCGGTGGGATTCGCATCACCAAGCCGGACCCCGAGGGTATCCCTATCCCCCTGGTGAGTGAAGACCGAGAAGGCTCAGAGAAGCAGGACCAGGCCGAGGTCGCTCCCATCCGGGGCACGTATAATCAAGGGGCGGGCAGCTTCATGGTGGGGGCCATCGGGACTGGAACGGTGGAACCGGCTTCGGCCCGGGGCAATCATTATGAAATCTTTGTCAACGGCAACAACCTGAAGGCCGAGAGCGTCCATCCTCGGTATCCCCAGTGGCTCACGAGCCTGGGGACGCCTGTTTCCTGGGCCGGGGAGGCAGGGGCGAGCGCCCTTGCGGAATATACCTTCCCCACAGCGGCCTACCAAGGGATTCGGGACTCCCACTTTGCCGGGGAACCTGCCGGAGGCTTTAAGAGCCACGGCCACGTCCTGGCCTGGTACAACCAGGCTCCGGTGTGGATGCGCCAGATGGTACCGGAACACCTGGGCATGACCTGGAACGAGGAGGGGGCCTTTTACGCTTACGGGAACGGCGCCACTGGACCCTTCTACCGGGTGAGCAAAGAGGAGGCCCGGCGGGTGTATTTTAACCACATCATGTACGAGCTACGGCATTTTATGACCCTTGATGTAAAGTACGGGTCAAGCCCGGAGCGGGGGATTATTCCCTTCCATTCCTTTGATGTGCTGAACGAGGAGATCCACGAAAGCCGGCACAGCACCCTGATCGCTCAAAACCCTGATGGGTGGAAGGGGGCCCTTAAAAGCATCTCTTGGCTCGCGGCCATGACCGACGACGCGGGGGCGGACCTGCGGCAGCATTACATCTACCTGCTGTTCAAATACGCTCATATCGCGGTGCCGAACGCTCAAATGGCCGCGAAGTTCAAGGAACGCTACACAAGTCTCCCGGACTATATGAAGCAAGACGGCCATGATTACGCAGGGGCGGATGCGGGCCTGCGGGGCAACATTGACGCATATATTACCGCAGAGCCTCCCCGACTGACCTACAACGATTACGGTATTGCCACCTGGTCCAAGGCGAAGACGGCCTACAACATGATCAAGGAGCTGAACACCCTATGGCAGACCGACGAGCTTTACGATGGACGGCCCCTTATCGAGGTTATGGGCATCCAGGGGCATGACGCCATCGGCCCCACCCTGGCGAGCGACAACCAGCAAGCCATAGTCCTATATGCAAGCCTTATAGACGCGGGGCTT
>JAITJK010000214.1 GCA_031278935.1 Spirochaetaceae bacterium
ACTGGAGTGTCCGGGTCGGGGAAGTCCACCCTCCTTTCAGACGTACTCTACCCTGCTCTGGCCAACCGGCTGCACCAGACCAGTCATCCAGAAGGGGCCTATAAGAAGCTTGAGGGGACGGAGCTCATCGACAAGGTGATCGATATTGATCAAAGCCCCATCGGCCGGACGCCCCGGTCCAACCCAGCCACCTATGTGGGGGTGTTTACGGGAATTCGGGACCTTTTTGCGGGCCTTCCGGAAGCGAAGATCCGGGGCTACAAAAGCGGACGTTTTTCTTTTAATGTCCGGGGGGGCCGGTGCGAACACTGCGAGGGAGACGGGACTATCAAGATCGAGATGAACTTCCTGCCGGACGTGTACATTACCTGCGATGTGTGTCATGGTCGGCGCTTCAACCAGGAAACCCTGGAGATCCGGTACAAGGGCAAGAACATCGCGGACGTGCTGGACATGACCATTGAAGAGGCCGCAGACTTCTTTATTCATATCCCCCATATCGCCCGGAAGATGAGCACCCTCCTTTCGGTGGGACTTGGGTATGTGAAGCTCGGCCAGTCGGCGCTGACCCTTTCCGGGGGTGAGGCCCAGCGGGTGAAGCTGGCCCTGGAGCTCTCCAAGCGCTCCACCGGCAAGACGGTCTACCTGCTGGACGAGCCTACTACGGGGCTCCATTTCGCGGACGTGAAGCAGCTTATGGCGGTAATTCAGCGCCTGGTGGATCAGGGTAACACCGTAGTGATGATTGAACATAACCTAGACGTCCTCTCCCAGGCGGATCACCTCATTGACTTAGGTCCGGAAGGAGGAGACCGGGGCGGCCAGGTGGTAACCCAGGGGACTCCAGAAGCCGTGGCCTGCTATGAAGGATCCTATACCGGCCGGTACCTCAAGGAACTGCTTTCCCGCCGGGCTGCCCAACGGTGAGAGCCCTCAGGCGGGTCTTCGCCGCCTGGGGCCTGTGGGGGCTCCTCGCCGGGACGCCGGGGGTGTACGCCCAAGACGTGCCAGATATAACGGCGGAAGTGGAAGCGGAGGAGGGGGTGGAGGGGCTTGTGGGTGAGGAAGCGGCTGAAGAGGAGGCGGAAGCGACCCTGAGCCCAGAACAGCAGGTCTTGGAAATGGATATTAAGACCTCTTCCTTAATAGAGCTTGCCGCCTGGTGCCGGACCTTGAACTTAAGCGAGGGGGGAAGCCGGGAGGACTTGGCCAACCGCCTGCGGGACTACTTTAGCTTGCCCCTACCCTGGGACGGTGAGCGGGAGGCCCAGGGGAACGGGACGGCCAAGAAACAGACCAGCATCACCATTGAATCCGCCCGGAGCACCGAATACTTTACCCTGGAGGTGGTGGACGAGGAATACGCCCGACTGCGGGGGCACGTGGTGGTGAGTCTTAAAGAGGAGGATACGGTACACCGGATACAGGCCGGGGAAATCCTGTATAACCGGACCCAGAATATAATGAGTGCCTCCGGAGGGGTGGAGTACCGCAAGGAAACCCGGGATACCGTCGAAATCTTTAAGGGAGATGCCATCACGGTGAACCTAGACACCTGGTCCAGCGTCTTCATCGGTGGGCTTACGGAGAAATCCATGGCCGATAACGCCACGGCTTACCAGTTTGCCGGAACCCTCATCTCCCGCAGCGACGAGGAGGTAACGGTTATGAGCGAGGCCACGGTTTCCAACGCCAAGAATCCCGACGCCCTGTGGTCCCTCAAGGCCTATAAGCTCTGGCTCCTGCCCGGGTCAGACTGGGCGGTCTTGAGCGGGGTCCTCCACGTGGGAGAGATACCGGTCTTGTATATTCCCTTCTTTTACTTTCCTGCGGACGAGATTATCTTTCACCCGGTCATCGGAACCCGGTCCCGGGAGGGCAATTTTGTCCAGACCACCACCTATCTCTTGGGCCGGCCAAAGGCCAATCCCGCTGCAGAAAGCTCCATTGCCAAGATCCTGGGGAACAGTGCGAATATGGAAAAAGAGCGCCAAGGCCTCTTCCTCCGTAGTACGGGCCGTAAGTCCCGGGACCCCAACGACACGCGGCTATCGGTGCTCTTCGATACCTACGCAAACCTGGGAACCTACCTGGGGACCGAGCTTACCCTGCCGCGTCAAGGGATTTTCGGGGGCATGGACTTTTCCGCCGGGGCGGGTTTCACCCGGACCATCTACCGGCTTAATACCGGGTATTCTCCTTTCGCTGAATACGACGGTACGGATCAGTGGAATAAGGCCTATTTCTTTGCCCATGAAATCCCGGCGCGTTACCGCATGGAAACCAAGGGTTCCCTGGGCGGGAAATATGGCTCCTTCGGTTGGAGTCTCCCCTTCTACGCGGACCCCTTTGTGAACCAGGACTTCATGGATCGCAGCGAGGAAATGGATTGGGTTGGTATGGCCAAGGGAGACGAGGAGGAGGAAACGGAAGAACAACAAAACTCCTCGGCCTTAGGGTCCTATGAATGGCGCTTAAACGCCACGGTTACCCCCTCCATGCGGGTCCTCTCGCCCTATATCTCCACCTTTTCCATTTCCAGTTTAAGCACTTCCCTGGCCTTTCGCACCCGCACCTCCGCTCAGGTGAGCGCCGCCTCCCCAACTTCGCCGGAGCGGGTCTTCTTCTACCCCGATAAGTGGAGCATATATTCCATCAGTACTTCCATCGCGGGGACGCCCTTTGCCCTGGGAAGCCCTGATCCGAACGCGGCAGTGGCGAAGGAAGCGGAGGAACCAGGGGAGGACCCCTTTCGCGGCATCGGGACTCCGCGCTCCCCCTGGGAAGACGCGCAGGAGCAGAAAGCGCCGGCAAGCCCCTGGGACGAGGTGCGGCCTCCGGTGCTGTTCCAGCAGTTCGACATCCCCAAAAATGGCGGCCCTCGCCTGGCCTTTGATTACCGCTTTGCCCCCACCAGCGCCTCAGAACTGCAATACCGCTCCTCGGCGCAGAACTGGCCTGAGCAGGAAGACATTGATTGGGAGGAAGTCTCTTCGGTCTTGAGTACCGTCGGTAGCGACGGGAGTATCGGTCTTACCCTGAGCGAGCCTGACACGGGCCTTTACACCACGGCGTTGCGCTTCACCGGTAACGGCCAATGGCAGGGCTACACCCATATCAACGAAGAAGCCGAGGAGTTTAACACCCCCTCGGCCCTGGAAAGCGCCCAGCTTAGAACCTATAACGCCACCTTGTTTACCACTTCCTACGATATTACCACCACGGTGAAGCCTTTCTACGCGGACCCGGTCTTTGGGAACACCAATTTTCAGTACAGCTTGAAGGGGCTCTTGGTGAAGAGCCTGTTTGAGGGCACCGGTGCGGACCCTTCTTGGGATTTACAGTACGGGCGCTGGGACAAGGAGGATCTGACCACCCACCAGAGCGCAGCGAACCTCAGCGCTTCTATCCGGGAACTCTCCCAGGATCTGTCCATCACCGCAGACATCCCCCCGGAGGACCCCACCCTGGCGGGGAACCTGACGCTCCGGGTCTGGCGGACCGAAACCAATGTGCAAGGGAAAATTCTTGAACCCTACAGTCCGGAGGATCGTTTTTTGGAGCCCTTGTATATGACGGAGACCTTGAAGTTCGGGGCGAAAAACGATTATTTTCTCAAGCAGCAGATAACCTACGATCCGGAGCTTGAGGAATACACTCAATGTACCTCGAGCCTATCCGTGGCGGGCCTTGCGGCGTCTTACACGGCCCTACGTTCCCGGACCTATACCCTGGAAACCACGGGCTGGGTTCAGTCCTCTGAGGACGAGGCCCTGCGTCCCCGGGATTTCAGTCTAAGCTATAACAAAACGGTGGCCCGCAAGGACCTTTGGAACAAGCGGCTTTCGTTTTCGGTGAATATCAACACCAATCTATCGGTTGATTTGCAGCGCTACACCTATTCCCGCTACCAGTTCACCCTAGGTCTGACTCTGGGGATAAGTCATTTGCTGGACATAACCTTGAATACCTATTCGGAAAACGCCGTAGTGTTCCGGTATTTGCAGCACCTGCCTTTTTTTGATCTCCCCGTGGAGCTACCAGGGGAGCAGAACCCTTTGGTGGACCTGCTTAACTCCTTCCGCTTTGACGACGATGCCTTACGGCGGAGTTCCGGTTTTAAGCTTAAGTCTTTCAAGTTGAGCCTGGTACACCATCTAGGCGATTGGGATGCCAAGCTGGGCATTACCCTGTCTCCGTACCTTGACCCCAAGGGCTCACGGCCGGTATACACCTTCAATAACGAGATTTCCTTCCTCATCCAGTGGGCCCCTATTAGCGAAATCAAGACGGAAATAAACGCCAATAAAGACAAAACCGTCATCAAATAACGCCATAAGCCGCCTTAAATTGCGCGCCTTTATTCCCGGCTCACGAGACTTTGGAGGAGGGGCTCTAGAGCGGTTCGGAGGGTCGCAAAGACCTTATACCAAGCCGTAATGCCTGAAGGCTTTGGCCACCCCATCGTTTTCCAGGGTATCCGTAACCCATTCCGCTGCCTTTTTGAGCCCTGGGTCTCCATTACCCATAGCCACTCCATGACCACAGCAGTGAAACATAGACAGATCATTATCCCCATCCCCTATGGCGATACTGTTTTCCTTGGATATGCCCCAATGAGAGAGGACCTGTTCCACCGCTCTCCCCTTATTGATCCCTGCAGGACTCATTTCCCCGCTGTTTCTACCGTAAAAAGGCATGGAACACTGGACAACATCACATTCCCCTGAGAATTCCCGTCGGATCGCCTCAAGAGAAAGGTTCCCGGCATCGCAAAAAATGACTTTCCCCACATCCTCCAGCTCCGCACTCAGGGGCCCCTGGATTACCTGCTCCAGTTGGATGTAGGTCTGAATCAAATCCTGAAAAGGGGATTGCTTCCGCTGGAAATAGTCAAACACCTTTGGAGAGGCCAGCAGACATTGCGAGCGCTCAAAGGTACAGCCGATCCCCCGGCTCTCAAAAAAGCCAATGATATGGGCTAGGACCTGCGGAGTAAACCGATTTTGGAAAATCGTCTCCCCCTGTAGGTCGATGCGGGCCCCTCCGGCACTGATAACGCCGTCGAAGCCCAAGGACAAGATATCCTCTCCAATCACGTAATGGGCCCTGCCCGTAGCCACACACAAGCGGTGCCCCGCCTCTTTCGCCTTTTTACATGCCTCCTCAGCGGACCGGGGGATCTGCAAATCCCACCCTACCAAGGTCCCGTCAACATCCAGGAAAACAGCCTTTCTATCCATACCTCTCCTCCCGCCCCCAAGCGCTTCCACCGCCGGCGGCGCTTTGAAACTGCTGGTGAGTATAGCTTATCCCAGGCAGTCCTGGCCACCCCACCCCAAGGACGAGGTCTAAGCCCGCGAGGACCCGCCCCCAGGGCTCACCTCAGGTTCAGGTGTACTTGGGGGCTGTTTTCAAAGGCGGAAGGGGCTACCTCGGTACGTGAGGATAGTTCTACGGCGGTTAATTGCATGGTCCAGGCAAAAGCCTTATCGCCGACGGTGACCAGCCCTGGGGGAAGCTGTACCTCGCTCAGGTGGGACCAAGCAAAAGCCCCCGCTCCAATGGTAGTAAGGCCTTCGGGGAAGTCCAGGGTGCTTAAAAGCGCCCCGTAAAAGGCATAATCCCCGATAATCGTAACCCCGGAAGGAACGGTATAGTGAGAGCCGGTCTTGCCTCGGGGATAGGTGTGTATCCGAGTCTGGGCCTTATCAAACAAGACCCCGTTCACCACGATAAAGTCTTGATTTTCTGGGTCTACGGTAATGATCTTTAAGGTCTCTATATCCAGGGACATATACCCCAGCGTCTTAATCCCCGCAGTGAGGTGTACCCGGCGTAACTGCGTCCCGGTAAAGGCGCCGTTCCCGATATGGTTAAGGGTGGGCGGGAACTGCACCCCCCGTAACTGCGTATGGGCAAAGGCCCCTCGGCCAATGGAGGTCAGTTCCTCTGGAAACTCCAGGGCGCTTAATCGCGTCCCCGCAAAGGCCAGCTCTCCAATGGTGGTCAGCCCTTTGGGCAGCTTCACCGTGTAAAGGGGCTTTTGGTAAAAGGCGTGTCTGCCTACCTCGGTAATGCCCTCAGGAATCGCTAGATTCCCCCGGGTCCCCCGGTACTCCACCAGCACGGTTCCCTCAATCAGTAATTCTTCATTCAGACTCTCATCCATACTATAATCATCCCCTTATTCGTCAGTGACTTTAAAGCCTACGACCGGCCGCGTGGCAAGTGGGTGGCCAAACTGAGATTATAGCCTACCAGACTTTTCTCTTTTTGTCGAATTTACGGACCCTCAAGCGGGTTTAAAGCCCGTACTGGCCACGTGGCTAGGGAACAGAGCACACCTCGTTTCTTGCGTCAGCTTTAGGGTCAGCGCCACGATATAGATAACGCAAGTTCAATGAAGAAGACCGTATCGGTGAGGCTTTTTTCTTCCTGGCTTTGACGTAACCCGTGTCATTGCGAGGAGCGTAGCGACGAAGTAAACCAGACGAGCATTCACTACACGGGATTGCTTCACTTCGTTTGCAATGACGCTCCACAAGATAGAGGAACCAAAAAACATACGTCCCTATCCCTATTCCAACGGCCATCCGAGCTGCGCTTACACCGGGAAACTATGCCCACCCATTCAAATACCAGAGGATCCACCACGGCGCCTCTCATGGGGTAGGTAGTTCCTGTAGCCAATAGCTGCTTTCACGGAACACCTTCCGTGTTTGTAGGCCTTTCAGGTGTACGCCGCGTTTATACGCGTCTCATACAAACCCAAGGTCGAGTCGCCGCCCATCGGCGATACGTAAACAGACCCCTTATGCGCAGTTGGTTTTGCTTTTATATTGTTTACTTCATAATTGTAGTCACCTCCAGTTTACGGCCTCAATGCATACGATTGAGTTATATCAGGCATGAAGTAGTCTTTTCTCTCCGTCATAGAAGATTTGGTGATTTTGCCGCGTGCATACTTGTTGCCGGAATTCCAGGTAAGTGGTTCGATGAATTCCAAAACTCCTACCTCTTGAATAAAGTGGGTATCTCTCTCGTTAGTGCGGCTAATTACTCTAAAATACTCCGTAGTGCCCTCAATAAGGCCCGTCCACAATTGCCGTGAAGCGACTCGTTGAACCTAAAACACCTCTTGTCTTTCT
>JAITJK010000073.1 GCA_031278935.1 Spirochaetaceae bacterium
CGGCTTGGCGGCGGTCTCAAGAACTCTCGGCCCCATAGCCGTCCCAGAAGGATGATTCGAGCATGAGCATTTTAATTACCGGCATGGCGGGATTTATCGGCTATCACCTGGCACAGGCGTTGGCCTCCCGGGGAGACGCAATTCCCTAACACGCAAGGCGTACCCGGACGGCGCCGTCCGCTTCTCGCATCACCTGGAGCCGGGAAACCAGGGAATCCAGTGCCGCCGGCAGGTCCTTTGCGGACAGCACCATATCCGCAAAGCCCTGCACCCGCCGCGCACTGGGTTTTATCTCGGAAGCCTTGAGGAGCATGATAAAACATCCCGGCACAACCGCCTCCCGAAGACTGTTCGATTCACAGATGATAAGTCCCTGGGGGGGAATCTGGGTCAAAAAATGGATGTACGCCGCTTTCAGAGAAAGCGTCCGGGCCCTCAGCCAAAATACCTGGTCTGCCCCAGCCTGTAAGAGCGTAGCCGTGTCTTTGTTCGGTGATTGCCCCTGCTCCGCTTCCAAGACAAAATCCCCGGTAATCCCGGTGCAGGCCCCGCAACCGGACCCGCCCCGGGGACAGACCCCGGGCTGCCGGGCCACGGTGGTAATCTTCAGGGCTGTAAGGGGAAGCCGCTCCGGAGTATCCGGGGGAAAGGCTTTCCAGGCTTGAATCACCGCCGAAGCCACGGTAGTTTTCCCCGCGTTTTGCCCCGCCGAACCGATGAGGAGCATCTGGGGTGCATAGAGCATGGGGAACCGGCCTTACCATTCCAGGGTACGGATGATGGCTCCTAAAGCACGTTTTATCGGAGCATCTTCTGGTAGGGTAATCAGCGGTTTTCCCGCAGCATCGTATTGATACACCAGATCGTCCTGGGGGATTACGCCGGCGAGGGACAGGTTCTGGGCCTGGATTTCCGCCTGTATCCCCGGTTCCAACGTTCCCCCAGGGGCCCGGTTCACAATAAGGCGTACCGCCTGGACTTTGAGATCTAACTCGCGGATCATCGCGGCGATCCGCCCCGCAGCCTGGATGCCCCGGCGAGAACAATCACTCACCAAAAGGATAAGGTCCACCGGTGGGAGGATCCCCCGGCTTATATGTTCCAATCCCGCTTCGTTGTCCACGATCAGGTACCGGTAGTGGGTATAATACTTGCGGATTTGCTCTCGGAGCAGATCGTTCACAAAGCAGTAGCAGCCTTTTCCCTGGCCCCGGCCCATAACCAGCATATCGTACTGGTCTTCCTCCACCAATGCCGCGCCGAATTTATACTGGGCATATTCATGTTTGGACATACTGGGAGGAATGGGATTTTTGTCCGCCCATTCCGCGTTGGCAATTTCCTCCCGAAGCGCTCCCAGGGTAATATCCGCCTGCACCCCCAGCACCTCGTTCAGGTTGGAATTGGCGTCCGCATCTACCGCGAGAACCGGTCCCTGACCGGTCTTAGCGAGATGATCCACTAACAGACCACAGATGCTTGTTTTTCCCGTACCGCCTTTACCGGCTAGGGCTATAGAATAGGTCATACACATTCTCTCCATCCCCACTCTACCCGCCCCCATACCTCCCGTCAAGCCACCTGCCGCCACCTGCCGCCACCTGCCGTGGAGGCGAATTCCCTGACAGGCCGCGCTTGTAAGGGGGCGGGGCGCACCCGCTTGAAGTCTTTGCTGCAAAGCCCCGCTACCCCAGGGCAGGCACTTGCCACCACCTGCCGCCACCTGCCGTGGAGGCGAATTCCCTGACAGGCCGTGCTTGTAAGGGGGCGGGACGTGATTGACAGGGAATGATAGCTCCTTCTATACTAAAACCCATGTTTATGGCGATGAATACGCGATACTGGATGGACGGGTACTGACTGTGGCGGCCCTGTCCAAAACCGGAGGATCCGGTACTAACCAAAACAAGCGCTATACGGGTTTCTTGTCCCCTTCCTTCAACGGGCGGGTAATCCTGCCACCCACAGCTATCGGTCTTGTCCTGGCTTTGCACACCCTTTTACCAGCCCACGAAAACTACCGGCTCAAATTACTGCCCTATTTCAGTTATTTTTTGGTGATTCTGTTGTTTATTTACGGTATTGCCGCCGTCGCGAGCCTCTTTAGCCGAAGCCTCCGGGAAATATTGAGCTTCAAGGCGGTCTTTCACGCCTTTGGCCTCCTTGCCCTGGGGGTGTATAACCTGGCAACCCTCAAATTTGAGCTTATTCCGAACATTTACTTCCCCCCGCCGGAGCGGATCCTGGGCGTTTTTGTGGAAGATGGCTTTTTTTTGCTACGCTGCCTGGTCTATTCCCTCCGCCTCCTCCTCTCAGGCTTTGTCCTGGGCGCTTTAACCGGGGTATTTACCGGGACGGTCATCGGGTGGAGCCGGCGCTGTAATTACTGGGTCATGCCCTTCATCCGTATGGTAGGGCCAATTCCCTCAACCGCCTGGATACCCGTCGCGCTGGTTATCTTTTTTAGGCCCACTAGCGCCAGCGTCTTCCTGATTGCCTTGGGGGTCTGGTTCCCCACCACGGTGCTTACCAATTCAGGGATTATGAATGTGCGGAAGACCTACTTTGAAGTTTCCAGCACCCTGGGCGCAGGGGACCTCCGTATGATTTTGACGGTTGCCCTCCCCGCAGCGGCTCCCAGTATCTTTACGGGCATCTTCAACGGTACGTCCGCCTGCTTCCTTACCCTCATGGCCGCCGAGATGATCGGCTGCAAATTTGGCATCGGCTGGTATATCAACTGGCAGCGGGAGACCCTGGCCTACGCTAATGTCTATGCGGGCCTCATCATTATCGCCCTGACCTTTTCCGGTTTGATCGGTCTGCAATTCAAGGTTCGGAACAAGGCCCTAGCCTGGCAGAAGGGGACCATACGGTGGTAAGTATATGGACGGATTGATAGAAATAAAAAAAGTGCGCAAGACCTTCCCCCGGAACGAAGGGTCGGACCTGGTGGCGCTAGACGATGTAGAGCTGACCTTTGAGAGCGGGGAGTTTATTGCCCTCATCGGGCCTTCGGGCTGCGGGAAGTCGACCCTCCTTCGCCTCATCGCCGGCCTTATCCGGCAGGATTCGGGAACCATCACCCTGGACGGCGTGGAAATATGCAAACCCGGTTATGAGCGGGGACTGGTCTTTCAGGACCCCACCCTCTTCCCCTGGATGAATATGTACGAGAACATTGCTTACGGCCTGCGCTCCCGGGGGGTGTATAAAGCGGAAAAGCGGCGGATCCCAGACTTTTTTAGACTAGTGGGGCTGGAAGGCTTTGAGAAATCCTACCCGCACCACCTTTCAGGCGGTATGGCCCAGCGCGCGGCTTTGGCGCGGGTTCTCGTCAATCAGCCCAAGGTGCTGCTCCTGGATGAACCCCTGGGGGCCTTGGACGCCTTCACCCGTATGAATATGCAGGACGAGCTTATCGCCATTTGGCAAAAACAGCGGATGACCACGGTGATGGTAACTCACGATGTGGACGAGGCGATTTACATGGCCACTCGCATAATCGTGATGTCTCCCCGTCCCGCGAGGATCCAGCGGGTTATCAAGGTGGAGAAGGAGCAGCCCCGCCGCCGGGATGACAGCGATTTCCTGGAATTGCGCGCCGAGATTCTGCGGATCCTCCACTTTGCGGGAAATGGCCGAG
The DNA here is from genome assembly GCA_031278935.1 of Spirochaetaceae bacterium. Classification (GTDB taxonomy): domain Bacteria; phylum Spirochaetota; class Spirochaetia; order Treponematales; family Breznakiellaceae; genus JAIRLU01. The sequence goes on from JAITJK010000073.1 coordinate 3,647, forward strand.
GGCCGGGGGCCTGAGCTCTAGGGGGAAAACTAAGCCTTCGGGTTGTTTACTTTATTTTTGGAGGAAAAAATGGCAAAACGATTTCTTGATTGTCTGGGTGAATCCTGCCCGGCGCCCCTTATCAAAGTACAAAAAGAGCTTGATGCTATGGCGCCTGGAGATCTGCTCACCGTCAATGTCGACTATGGCTGCGCCGTGAGCGGGGTTCCCGGCTGGGCCCGGGAACAGGGCTGCAAGGTTGCGGTTGAGGAAGTTGGCGAAGGAGAATGGGACATCATTATTGAAAAGGTATAAGGCGAAGTACTATGGAAAATAAAAAAACCGTGTATTATGAAACCCTTATCAAAAAAGAATGGAGCTATACTACCGGCGCGGTGGTCATGGCGATTTTGGCGGTCATGCTCGCTACTTTTGCGGGAAGCTGGGGTGTTGCGGGCCCTTTGGTAACCTGGGGCGGTAAATTCCTCACTCTTCTTGGCGTCAACGCGGATTCGTGGAAGATGTACCAGGGAAGTCTCGCGAAATACCGTTTCCTCAATAATCAGGGGTCCCTTACCGATGTGGCTCTTGTTTTCGGCGCGATGATTTCCTGCCTGCTCGCCGCCCAGTGGAAGATCCGGGGTATCAAGAGTATCAGGCAGGTGTGGGCCGCGATCATCGGCGGGTTCCTTATGGGATTCGGCGTGGGGATCAGCCCGGGGTGCAATATCGGCGCTATGTTTTCTTCAATACCCGCCTTTTCTTTAAGTGGGTGGATATTTCTGGCCTTTGTGTTTCTTGGCGCCCTAGTGGGCGGGAAAGTGTTTGCCCAATGGTTTTTGCCCCCAGTATCCCATGAGCGGAGGGCCAAACGGAAAAACCTAAGCCCCGAACAACACAGACGAAACCGGACAATTCAGATCGGAGCGGGGGCGGCGCTTATTGCCGCGTGGCTTGTGTTTGCCCTTGCCACCAGGGAAGCCGCGCCCTCCGCCGGGTTTATGCTCTTTATCGGGATGGGCATAGGCTATGCCCTCCAGCGTTCCCGGTTTTGTTTTACCGCCGCCTACCGGGACCCTGTTTTAACGGGGAGTACCAAGATGACAAAAGCCCTGCTGATTGCGCTGGCGGCGTCTACCATAGGCTTTGCGGGTATCCATATATCCCGCTATGGGGCGGACCTTTCCAAACTGCCGGAGACCGCTCCCGGCGGCGCTGTCGGTCTTCACCTCGTCATGGGTTCCTTTATTTTTGGCATCGGCGCGGTACTGGCCGGCGGCTGCGCTTGCGGAATCTTTGTGCGGGTCGGCGAAGGTTCCATTCAGAGTCTGATCGCCCTGGCGTTCTTTATAGCCGGTTCCACGATAGGCGCGCCGCTGATGACCAATGTGGTGCGGAAATCGCCGCTCCTCTATTCGGGGAAAGTCGTGTATCTGCCCCAATTACTGGGCGGTTTCGGCCCGGCAATTCTGATACAGCTTTTGGTTCTGCTTCTGCTCTGGGTGGCGGCGGACCGCTGGGAACAGCACAAATTGCGCCGATAGCGCGGTTACTGCGGCGCATACGGCAGGGAAGATGCGGTAGTCTATTTTTTGGAGAAAAATCATGGAAAAAACGATTAGCTTGAAAAAGACACGGGAAGACGCGGAGCGCTTGTTCAAGGCGGGCGGGTTTTACTGTTCCGAGGCGGTGGTCGCCTCAATACGGGCGAACATTGCGCCGGAAATGCCGGAGGCCCTCATCGCTGCGGCATCGGGTTTTCCCGTGGGGGTGGGGATGTCCCAGTGTATATGCGGGGCAGTGTCGGGCAGCGTGATCGCCCTGGGCTACTTCTTTGGGCGGACCCTTCCTTCAACGCCGGGGGACCCGAAAAGCGTGAAGACCATCAAGCTTGCAGGGGAAATCCAAAAAAGTTTTAGGGATGCACATAAGGGCGTCCTTTGCTGCCATGTCCACCTCAAGGGACTGGAGATAGGATCGGAAGAACACCGATCCCAATGCCAGGGTTTTACCGGTGAGATGACCGCAAAGACCGCAGAAATCATCGCCCGGGAACTTACTATCCCGGTACAGGAGTAGAGCTCGGTGTACTGGTGTATTGGAGAAAACTGTATTGAAAAGGATTTTAAGCGTTTTAGTGTTTATGGCGGTTTTGTTCGCTGTTTTGGCGTGCAAAAAGAAAGAGGCGGCGCAGGCCGAGGACAACTATGTGTTCAAGATCGGTCTTCCCTTGTTGAGCCTGTGCGATGTGCCGGTACGCATTGCGATTGAAAAGGGCTATTACGAGGCAGAGGGGCTCCAGTGGGAAGTGGTCCAAGTCGGGGACGGTGAAGCGATGAATCTCCTTACCAACGGTAATGTGGACGCTTTGAACACCTTGATGATAAGTCTGATTCAACCCCTGGCCAACGGGCTTCCAGTCCAGATTCCTTTGGCGATGCACACCGGCTGCATCAAGGTTTTGGTTCCGGAAGATTCACCGGTACAAATAACTGCGGAACTTAAGGGAAAGACCATCGGTGTGGCAAGTCCCAGCGCAAATCCTGGCCTCTTTGCCCGGCGCTACCTCGCAGGCAAGGGATTCAAAGTTGACGGCGAGAATGCGGATGTGGCATTCATCTATCAGAGCGCCGCAGAGTTGCCGCTGCTCCTTGAACAGGGCGGCGCTGACGCAATCGCTCTTACCGATCCGGCGGTGCAGATAGCCCAGGACACCAGGGGCTTTCGCGCTATTATCGACAACGGTACTGACCCGGACTACAAAGACGAATACTGCTGTGTGATTCCCGTGCGTACCCAAACGATTAAGGCGCACCCCGAAGAGACGGCGAAATTCTTACGCGCGGTGCAGAAAGCCGCCCAATTTGTACAGGAAAATCCCGACGAGGCGGCGCAAATTCTTAGCCGTGCCAAGCGTATCCCAGGGGATCCGCAGGTGAACGCGAGCATTTTTAAAACCTTCAGTTACCGTGCGTCGGTAAGCCAAGCCCTGCCCGCACTGGAACGCAACGCGAAAGCCATGCAAGGCATCGGTATTCTTAAACCCGATGTGGATGTGGATAAACTGGTAAAGGATGTATATGTCGTTGTTCCAGGTGTGCCGGACTCACTTTTTTAAGTGTTCTCCAACTGCGGGAGCAAGGGACAGGTAATGGACTTGTTCAATAACCCGGTTGGTTATCGAACAAGTCCTGCAAAATGCTACGTATTTTGCTATTTTTCAGCGGAAGTTGTTTAAAAACTTCAGTTTTTAAACAACGCTAATATTTTTTGGAGGAAGAGGCATGAAAAGGTTTTTAGGTATAGTGCTAGTTGCGGTAGTTTTGTTTGCGGCCTCGGGGTGCAAAAAGAAAGATGCGGCCAAGACCGAAGAGGACTATGTGTTCAAGATCGGCTATATAGCAAATAATCTGTGTCATTCGCCGTTATATATAGCCGCCGAAAACGGCTACTATGACCAAGAGGGA
>JAITJK010000075.1 GCA_031278935.1 Spirochaetaceae bacterium
CCCATAAGCATTACGTTCCCCACAGATGGCCGTGTTATCCCTGATAACACGGCCCCCGGTAAGGACGCCCTCCCTCTAAGCACATGCCCCCCCCTATACGCCTCCGCAGCAAGTGGGCCTCTGGACAGGTGGTTAGCCGAAAATCATATTGGGAATCCAAAGGACGATTTGCGGGAAAAATACCAAAATCGCCATCTCCAGTAACACCGCACCCATAAAGGGCAAGGAAAATTTGGTGTACTCCTCAGGTTGACAGTTGATAATGCCGCACACCGTATACAAGGCCGACCCAATAGGCGGAGTCATTACTCCCAGGGTAACCACCGTGGCCATGAGCACCCCGAAATGCACGGGATCAATGCCCACCTGCTTGACCATAGGCAGGAAAATCGGGGTCAAAAGCAGGAAGTTCACATTGCTGTCTACAAACATACCGGTAATGAACAAGAAGCTCAGCATGATAAGCACCAGGGCTTGCGGATTGTCGGTGATGCCGAAAATCAGGTTGCTTAAGGCCACAGGCAGTTTTACCCAGGTAATAGCATAACTGAAAGGGCCGGACATGGCGATGATCAGCATAATGGCGCCATTGTCCTTTAAGGTAGTGATCAGGGCCTCCTTGAAATTCTCCCAAGTCAGCTCTTTGTAGACGAATTTGCCGATCAAAATGGCATACACTACCGCGAAAGCCCCGGATTCCGAAGGGGTAAATACCCCGAAGCGGATTCCCACGATGAGGATAACCGGAAACAGCAAGGCCCAAATAGACTCTTGCAGGTTTTCCATGATTTCCTTGATGGTCAAAGGCGGAGCGTCGGGCCGCGGCGGATCGAATTGGTAGTACCGGCAGGTCAGGGACGTGGTGGTCATCAGAAAAAGCATCATCAAAACCCCGGGAATGAGCCCCGCCGCAAATAAGCGGCCTATGGAAACCTCTCCTACAAAGCCGAAAATGATAAGCCCCAGGCTGGGGGGAATGGTCGCGGTAATAAGGGCGGTTACGCAGTTCACCGCGCAGATGTAGCCCTTCTTGTACCCAATCCGCATCATCTCAGGCCCCAATATCCGGGTCTCCATAGCCGCGTCCGCCGTGGCCGAACCGGACACGCCCCCCATGAGGGTACTCATCACCACGGAGATCTGGGCCGTACCGCCGTACATCCGCCGGGTGAGGAGCCGGGCCAGGCTCAAGAGCCGGGCGGTGATCCCCGATACGTTCATCAGGTTCCCGGCGAAGATAAAGAAAGGCACCGCTAGGAACGCAAAGGATTGGCTTTGGGCCACAATCATCTGGGTCGCGGTCTCAAAGGTCAGATACTCGACCGAAGAAAAATAGGCGAACCCTGCAAGGCCGATGACAAAGGCAATGGGCATTCCCAGGACTAAAAACAGAACGAAACAGACGAGTAATAAGGTCATACACCCCTCCAGAGGGTCAAGATGCTGCGCCGTATCTTGAGGATAGTCGAAAAAATCATGGAAAAGGCGGTAACCACGATACTCAGGGTTACCAGGGAGTAGGGTATGGGTATGGACTGGTAGGTCCGAAGTCGCTCAAGCCAGGCAAGTTTAATACCGAACACGATGATGATCACCAAGGCGCAGAGGATGATGAGATAGAGTACCAACAGGATGATCCGTTGCGCCAGAGCGGGTAGGCGGCGGGTTACGATGTCGATACCCACGAGCTGGCCGCTACGCCAGGCAATATCCGCGCCGAGAAACGCGGTCCAGGCTAATAAGAACATGGCCATGTCAATGTTCCAGGACATAGAAATCCGAAAAAAACGCAGGATAGCGGATAGAAACACGAAGCCCACCAAGAATAAAAAACCGATCCCGCAGATAACCACCTCTGCCTTACAGAGGTTCCGATAGAGGTTTCTCATAGGCATCTCCCTACATAAAAATAAAAATAGCCGGGGAACTATACCCCGGCTGTAGCCACAAAATAGACTAAAGACCCAATTCGCTGAACAAACGGTCCTTAAGACCTGGGGAGAAGCCCAGATCGTTGTTGCTATAGAGCGGGGCCAGGGTGTTCTGAAACTCCTGTAGATCCACTTCGGTGATGGCAACCCCTTTCTCTCTCATCTGCTGGTAATACATGATTTCTTCTTCCGCGATAACCGCGCCATATTTCCGGGCTGCTTCATGGATGGTGTCCAGGAACACCCGCTTATCCGCCTCGGGCAAGGAGTTAAGCAGCTTGGTGGAACAGACAAAGGAAGACTGGAGCATATAGTGCTTGGTTAGGGCCAGGTTCTTGGCCACCTCGTAAATAGCCGAACCATAGGCCGTGGCCACCTGGACCTCACAGCCGTCTAGGGTTTTCTGCTGAATCCCCGGAAGCACTTCTCCCCAGGATACCCCCATGTTTGAGAAACCCAGGTACTTGGCCAGGGCATTGCCGATATTATTGCCGAACCCCCGAATCCGTAAGCCCGCGAGGTCGGCTACGCGGGTAACCGGGGCGGTGGTGTAGAAACTCCGGTAACCGTTGTACATATCCGCCACAAAGGTAATGCCCTGGGCTTCGAGCTTGGCCTGCCACTCCTGGAAGAGAGGGGTACTGGGCAGCTTTTCCAGAGCCGCCATATCAGTCAACACATAGGGAGCCATCAGGATATTGAGGTCTGGGATGTTGAATTGGCTTGCCAGACGACCCGGATCCGAGGGGACCACCAAGGGTACACCGGTTTTCGCCTGGGTTACCAGGTTATCCGTATCGCTGGAAAGGGCGCCGTTGACCTGCACATCCGCATCAAAGCGGCCCGTGGCATTGAGTTTGTCCGCCACTTCCTGCATCATCCGGCTCTGCCCCGTGGTGGCAGCCTCGGTTCCCGCAAAAATAACCTTATGCTTCGCGGCCTGACTGGATTGCTGGCCCCCTTGACTGCCGCCCTGTTTTTTCTCACACCCGGTGCTCACCGCAAGGACTATGCCTAAGGCCGCCCACAGGGCGTAGTGCATTTTCTTCATATATATTCCTCCAATGACGTTACTGTACCACACCCTTGTACGACTGTCAAAGGAGCCCACCCAGGGCATCCGTGTTTACGCTGGAGCACAAATCCTCACGCGGTCTGCGGCATCCGGCCTTTGATCGCCAACCTCCAAGACTAGAGACGGGGGCACTTCGATAGCTAATCCCTAGCCAGTCGCGGCATGTAAACCCGCCTCTACGGCAGAGATCCGAGGCGCGCTGCACTCTCTTCCCTAACCTACGACCTGTCAGGGAATTCGCCTCCAGCAGTGGCGGTACCAGGCAACAAGGGCTTTAATGCCGGCGGCTAAATCAGTACGGGGGGCGTAGCCCGTATCTCGCTCAAGAGCCCGGCAGTCCGCCCAGGTGATCGGTACATCCCCCAGCTGCGGGGGAAGCAGGCGCTTCTCCGCACGCAGGCCCAGCTCGGCTTCCAGGACCTCGATAAAATCCAGAAGCCGCACCGGAGCGCCTCGGCCTATGTTGTACAGTCCCGCAGGCGCCGGACTCACTCCCCCTTGGATGCCGTCCCAATCAGCCTTACCCAGAGGAATATGGCCCATAACCCGGATAATGCCCTCCACAATATCCTCGATGTAGGTGAAATCCCGGCTCATATTGCCGTAATTGAACACCTCAATAGGCCGGCCCCGTACAATGGCCTCGGTGAACAGCAGGGGCGCCATGTCAGGCCGGCCCCAGGGCCCGTACACGGTAAAAAACCGCAAACCCGTGGTGGGAATACCGTACAGATGAGAATAGCTGTGGGCCATAAGCTCGTTGGCTCGCTTGCTTGCCCCATACAGACTGGCCGGATGATCCGCCCGCCCCGCTTCGGAAAAGGGCGTTACCCGGTTAATCCCGTACACCGAACTAGAAGAAGCGTACACCAGGTGCTGGACCGGGTACGAGCGGACCGCTTCCAAGATGTTCAGAAAACCCTGGATATTGCTTGCGCTATAGCTATGGGGCTTGCTTATGGAATACCGCACCCCCGCTTGGGCCGCCAGATGAACCACCTGCTCAATGGGTCGCCCTGCGACCTGAGCTTCCTTAAAAAGGCCCTGTATCTCCTGCCCTTGAGCAAGGTCCATACGGACAAACGAGAGCTTGGGATAACGGGATGAAGGGATTTTCTGGCCTTCCGGGAAATCCGGTACCGCCTTAGAAATCCCCAGTTCCTCCAGACGGCCGTATTTGAGGTTTACGTCATAGTAATCGTTGAGGTTATCCAGGCCGATAAGCTCCTCTCCCCGGGAGGCCAGCGCCTGTGCCAGGTGATAGCCGATAAATCCCGCCATGCCGGTAATTAAAATGCTCATGCTCGAATCATCCTTCTGGGACGGCTATGGGGCCGAGAGTTCTTGAGACCGCCGCCAAGCCG
>JAITJK010000031.1 GCA_031278935.1 Spirochaetaceae bacterium
GGCAAATACCTGCTTCAGCCATTTCATGATAGCCGGAAGTTCCCTACCCTCCGCAGGTTTGATATAAAACGTGAGCCCGTCATCGGCAATGCTCAAACACCGTATCTCGAAGATAAACCGTAGCTTCGTCTCCCGGAAAACGCGGTTCAATAGGGACCATGCCTTAGGATACCGGAACAGGGGTTCCCGGTTATTGATACGGGTATGGATTGCATACCACACCCCACTTTGAAGTAAACGCAAGGATCTCATAGAATATACTACGGGTCGAAAAATGGTTTTGCTTTAAATCGGACCATAAGCAGGACCGCAGAGCGCAGGTTTCCGGGGTCTGACCCTAGTCTATGCTGGTTACGCTGAACCCCATATACCCAGGACAAAGGGGGCTTGACTGCGGGAACGATTTTGGGTATAGTATAGCAGTATATCCCGGGGGTGCACCGGTTTCGACTGGTACGGTTCGTGGTACAGGTTGCAGGTGGAGTGCCGACCTCCTAACATTCGGCAACATTTTAATTGCCGATTACGACAATTACGCTCTTGCTGCTTAAACAGCAGAACGCGGAAGCTGATCCCGCCGCCTTGAGGGGTTTTCTTTCCGACGCAACCAAGGCTGGTCAACCGTTGTTTCCGGACGGCGTGCGACAAGATTATTCCGGAATACGGGTGGGCCGCGTGCCGCGAAGCCACGTTCACCTCGACACCCTAATCCGCGGCTAAACCTGTAGTGGCCTGTATTGCGCGTAGTAGGACGCGGGTTCGACTCCCGCCACCTCCAAAGGGTTTTACCGGTTTTGGCGGCTTATATCTTGAAAAACTTCCCAGAGCGCAAGAACTGCGTCAGTGAGCAGGGGGTCAAACTGGGTCCCCCGACCCTCAAGGATTATCTTACGGGCCTCTTCGTAGGGGAAGGCGACCTTGTACACCCGGGGACAGACCAGGGCATCGTACACATCCACCAGAGAAACAATCCGGGCGGACAGGGGTATGGCAGGGCCCTTAATCCCCCGGGGATAGCCCTTCCCGTCGAAGCGCTCGTGGTGGCAGTAACAAATATCCCGGCAATGCTTTAGATACACCGTGTCCGTATGGGTCAAGATGGATTCGATAATATTTTTTCCGATAATCGTGTGGGTTTTCATGATCGCCAGTTCTTCGGCGTTGAAGCGCCCTGGTTTAAGGAGGATCTTATCGGGAATCCCGATTTTCCCAATATCGTGCATGGCCACAGATTTCACGATGATATCCGGTTCCTGGCGGCGAAGCTCCGGGGCATACACCGAACCAGAGGCTACGAGGTGGTCTATCAAGGCTTTGGAGAAAAATTGGGTTCGCTTGACGTGGTTACCCGACTCAAGGTTCCGGTACTCGATGATGTTGGCCATAGCCTGAAGCATATTATCCAGTGTGGCGGTAACTTCCGCAGTCTTCGCCTGCACCATGACTTCCAGGTTGTCGCTGTAGTTTTTTAATGCGATCTGATTGCGTACCCGGAGCTTGACGATCTCAGGCAGAAAGGGCTTAGAAATAAAGTCCACCGCCCCCGCAGCAAGGGCCTCGCTTTCCGCGTCCGAGGTAGTAATGAAAATCACGGGAATACGCCGTAAGGCCTCATCCGCCTTCATCACTTCTAAGAGCTGATACCCGTTCATCTCCGGCATAAAGATGTCAAGAAGAATGATCTTAGGGAGTACCGGACTTTGGCGCAAGAGCCTCAGGGCCTCGGCGCCGTTTTCCGCAGTCATAACCCGGTACTCGGCCTTCAATATCTCTTCCAGGATCAGCACGTTCATGTCCACGTCATCCACGACTAACACCATCGGCATCTCTTGCTGTTTCATAGGCCTCCGGAATTAGGGATACCGCTCAAGGACCGTATCAATGGTTACGAGGGTCTGCTCATAACACCGGGTAATCCCCTCAAGACCGCCCGCATCAAGGACGCCGTTTTTAAGCCTTTCTTCTAAGGCCTGGGCCTCGGTGAAAAGGGCCCTTAAGGAGAGGTTTGCCGCCATCCCTTTGATGGCATGGACCGCCGTCTGGGCCCGGTCGTAGTCTTGCGTCTTGAGGGCCGCGATGAGCTCCTCAAAATGGGTATCGGTTTTCAGTTTATGCAACAACTTGCCATATAGGGCCTTATTCTGCATCACCCGTTTTAGCCCCTCTTCCACGTCAATATAGACCATCCCGGGTTCGTTGACTTCCCTACTTGAGTCTTCCATAATTCTTCTCCCTACTTTTAGCAATAGCCCCGGTGCGTAACCCTCCCCGAGAGGTCCTGTTCCGGGCATTTTGGTACACGTTTTTTTGGTTTTTTAAATCGCAGCGACGCTTATTGGCTCATACGTTCTATTCTTGGAAGGTAGTGTACGATTTTCTTGGTGAACCGTCTATAGCCTAGGTAACGTCATTTACTTCTGTCGAACAAGACGCCATGCAGGAACTCATCGTTGCTGGTTGCCCCGAACATTTTCATGTGGGCGTTGAACCGTTTTTCCAAAACAGTTGTGGGCCATAACCGATTTCAGGTCTCTTTCATGCTGTCACGGATTTCCGGTCAGAAAAAGCAAATGGCCTTGCCTTGGAAAACCGGGACTTTTCATTTATCCCAAAATACCCTATAGTCAGCTTAGAAAAAAACAAGAGAGGAAAGGGGGTATTTTCATGCGAATTACCACACGGGGCCGGTATGCCTTACGGGCATCCTTGGCACTGGCAAAAATGGGAAAAGACGGCGCCCCGGTTTCCATCAACCATTTATCGGAACAGGAGCAGATTTCATCGGTCTTTTTAGAACAGATTTTTTTTAAGCTCCGTAAAGCGGGGATCGTGGCGTCGGTTCGGGGGCCTGGAGGGGGCTTTTATTTTGCCCAGCCCTTGGATAAGCTCACCATCAAGGCGATTTTGGACGCCGCAGGAGAAGAACTCGAGAGCGTCTCCTGTGATAAGCGCCAGGAAGCCTGCCAGCGTATCGGCATCTGCCCCAGCCACGAGGTATGGACCGACGTAACGAGCCTAGTGAATGATTTTTTTAAGAACCTTACCTTGGCGTCCCTTTTAGAGAAGAATGCCCTGCCGGACTTGCCCTGCGTCGCCCATCAGGGAGCCGAAGGGGGAGACCTTTCGGCAAAGCTCGCCGGGCCAGGTGAGGGGGCTGAAGATCACGGGGTTCGGGATAGGGATTTATAAGAGGAGTAGAGCCATGGGACATACACAAAGAAGTGGCTTGGCCTTCGCCATAAAGGAGAAAGTCAAGGATAAAGCCGCCTACCGGAAGATTACGGAGACGCTTAAAAAGCAGCGCCAGGGGGTTACGGTGGCGGATATCGCCGGGCAAACTGCCCTGCCCCTTGCCACCATTCGGGAATTGGTACCCCTGGCTGCGGATGAGTACGCAGGGCGCTTGCAAGTAACCGAGTCCGGGGAAATCCTGTATTCCTTCCCTCAAGGGTTTAAAAGTAAATACCGGGGTTTCCGCTCGATCCTGCGCCGGGGCGCCGAAAAGGTCCTCAAAGGCTTGAAAATCGTCGGGGCCCAGGTGTTTAAGGTCTGGATTATGGTGATGTTGGTGGGCTACTTCCTCCTGTTCATGCTCATCGCCCTGGCAGCCCTGGCGATTTCCGTGGCTTCCAGCTCCTCCAGTTCGGATAATCGCTCCGAGGGCCGGGGCGGAGGCGGCTTGTTCCTGGCGGGCAGTATCTTTGACCTCATCATGCGGATCTGGTTCTACTCGGAATTAACTAAAGCCGTGGACCGTTCCTTTAATGGGGAGTATTATACCGGACGGAACGCCCGGCCCAAAGGAAAACCCCTGTACAAAGCGATCTTTTCCTTTGTATTCGGCGACGGAGATCCCAACGGGAATTGGGCGGTCAAGGAAAAACAGGCGGTCATTGCCTATATCCAGGCTAACCGGGGGGTCATCTCCTTGCCGGAATATATGGTCCTCACCGGGGGTACTCCCCAGGAAGCCGAAGAGGGCCTTAAGACCTGTTGCGTGGAATTCGGCGGTATGCCGGAGGTTACTGATGAAGGAACCCTGGTGTACCGTTTCGACGACCTCTTGCGCCGCGCGGATCGCCGGGACCGGTCTTTCGGCGGGGCGGCTCCCTTAAAACGGCTCAAGACCTTTTCCTCCAACCCCCAGAAGCTCAATGTCTGGTTCAGTATCATCAATGGAGTAAACCTGATCTTTGGGGGGTATTTCCTGTTTAACGCCCTGGCAACTGGCCCCATTACCACCCAGGCTCAATTCGACGCGGCTTCTTATCTCTACAAAGTTACCTACGCCTTATCTGGGGCGGTGCTTCCTAACCCGCTGCCTTTCGTCCTGGTGGGCTTAGGCCTGGTGCCTCTGACCTTTTCCTTGCTCTTTTGGGGCATACCGGCCCTGCGCGCCCTGTTGACCAAGCAGGAGAACGAAGCCCTTAAGCTGGCTAACCTGCGAAAAATCGGGTACGGGGCCATGTGGGACCAGCCCCAGGGCATAAGCGCCGCAGCTATCCAGGTGGATAGGCCCGAATGCCAGCCGAAAAACCTCAACGGCGCTCAAAACCAGATCATCAAGGAGATGGGTTCCTACGCGATTCCTGAAGTTACCCTGGATTCCGGGGGCAATCCGGTGTACGCCTTCCCGGACCTGGCCCGGGAGAAGCACGCGGTGAACCAGTATCGAGGGACCATCAAGAGCGAGGCTTCTTCCCTGGGGGAGACGGTCTTCGACAGCAACGCCTAGACCCGCCAAGCGCCCTTTGGTATTAAGAGACCTTTGGTTGCGTCCGATATTCAAGGCATTAGGGAGGACGTAATTGATTAGAGGATGGTATACCGGCGCAAGTGGGATGCGGGCCCAGCAATGGCGCTTAGATGCCTTGGCAAACAACTTGGCCAACGTCGATGCCGATGGGTACAAGAAAGACATGGTCTCACTCAAAGCCTTTCCCGAACTCTTGATGCGTCGCATGGATGATGACGGGGTTTATCAGCACCCCTTTGGATCTGCGGACCTGGCCCCTATAGTGGGAAAACTTGGTACCGGCGTGGAATTGAATGAACTCTACACCAGCTTTGAACAAGGGGCGCTCAAGGAAACCCAAAGCGATTTTGACCTCGCCCTGGACGGCCGGGGCTTCATGACCGTGGCGACCCCCTGGGGTGAACGGTATACCCGCAACGGTTCCTTTCAGCTTGGGAAAGAAGGCTACCTGGAAACTAAAGAAGGGTATCCGGTTTTGGGTGAAAAGGGGCCTATTCAGGTTAAGGCCAATAATTTCCAAGTGGATAAACAAGGGCAGGTGTGGGTGAACGCCGCGTATACGGAGGATCCGAACCGTCAGGTTTCCAAACAAGACAATACCTGGGAAGAAACCACCTTGCTCGACACCTTGAAGTTGGTAGCCTTCGACAAGGACCGGTATTTGCAAAAACAAGGTTCCAGTTTGTATCAGGCCACGGATATTTCCGGAGAGGCTCAGCTCATGCCTCTGGACGCCCGGCCCCGGGTGGTCCAGGGCTTCACCGAGGCGTCTAATGTGAATCCGGTACTGGAAATGGTCAATATGATCGAGGTAAACCGGGCCTACGAGGCGAATCAAAAGGTGATCCAAACGGAGGATTCCATGCTGGGGACCTTAATAAATCAAGTGAGTAAAGTAAGCGGCTAAAGGGCAAAGGAGCTATCGTGGTACGAAGTTTATGGACCGGCGCTTCCGGTATGATTGGCCAACAGGCCAATATTGATACGATTTCCAATAATCTGGCGAATGTAAATACCACCGGGTATAAACGGATGCG
>JAITJK010000068.1 GCA_031278935.1 Spirochaetaceae bacterium
CTTGCAATCGGGCCGAGAGGTACGCTTCCACCTCCAGGGTCTTCTCACCATAGGTTTCCGAAAGCACCCGGCCGTTGCGGTATAGCAACGAAAGGAGATCATACCGGTCCAGGGGAAAACGGAACCAGCTAGTTCCCGCGAACAGGGTTTCCTCGATGTTCTGGATCAAGGTTTCCGTACCAGTCTTCTGTTCTGCGGAAATGAGGACGCAAGGGGAACCGCTTTCCTCGTACCGCGCCTTGAGGGCGTCCAGGGTTTCCGCAGCGTCTAGCCTATCGATCTTGTTGAGGGCCGTAATCACCGGCAGATGCTCGGCTCCGAGGTCCCGGAGGACCGAACGGGTGGTTTCCGCATACCGGTCCGCCTCGGGGTCCGATGCATCCAGGACGTGGATCAGGAGATCCGCCTGGCACACCTCCTCCAAGGTGGAGCGAAAGGCTTCCACTAAGGCATGGGGGAGATGGCGTATGAAACCCACCGTGTCTATGAGGAGCGCGGGCTGTCCGTTCCCCAGCTTGAGGGGCCGCGTAGTGGGGTCCAAGGTGGCGAAGAGCTTATCCGCCACCAGGGTCTGACCCCTGGTGAGGGCATTGAGCAAGGATGATTTCCCCGCGTTGGTATATCCCACCAAGGCGACCGTAGGGATGCCCCGGCGCTTTCGCTGTTTCTGTTGGACTTCCCGGTTTTTGCGAACCTCCGCCAAGTCCTGTTCCAGCCGGTGCAGCTGCTTTTCCAAGAGTCGCCGGTCGGTTTCTAGTTTTGTTTCTCCCTGGCCCTTAGCGCCGTATCGCCCCCCTCGCTGCCGGGCCAAGTCCAGGTGTTTATGCCGCAGTCGAGGCAGGGAATAGGAGAGTTCGGCGATCTTTACTTGCAATACCGCTTCTTTGGTCCTGGCCCGGTCTGCGAAAATCTGTAGGATGAGTTCCTGCCGATCCAAGGCGGTAATGCCGCTCAAGGTTTCCCAGTTCCGTTGCTGAGAAGGACTTAAAGTACCATCAAAGATGAAGCAGTCCGCCTCAAGGTCTGTGGCTTTTTGGGCCAAGGCTTCGGCCTTACCGGTTCCCATACCGAATTGGGGGTGCCGTTCTCGGATATGTACCTGTTCCTGGGCCACAACGGTCAATCCTAAGGTCCGGCTGAGACCGTACAACTCATGGGCCAGGGACTCCGCTTCCTCGGTGCTCATATTTGCGGTGCGTATTCCCACAAGGAACACCCGTTTCGGCAGGTCTTGGGTTTCGTACAGTTTTTTCATACTCTTGTAAGACTATACCGGAAACAAATCCCCCCCGCAACCACCCACCTGCGGGTTTAAAGCCCCTGACTGGCCGTAGTGGTAAAGTGACGAGGCGCCGCGCCTCACGTCTTGCACTGGGAACTTTGGGGTCAAGGCCACAAATAGGGGGCTAGTATGAGACTTGCGACGAATAGACCCTGATTATCCAGGCGAGGGGACGCGGGGGAGAGGGAAAAGGGGCGAAAAAGGGGGGTGGGGTGATGGTTCCCTACAACGGGGTCTGACCCTTGCCCAAGAATCCTCTCCCCGCACACCTGCTGCGCCCACCGTCGGTACCTCAGGCGGTTCCCCTACGAGTATCCGCGACCCATACCGGTCTCCCCAGATATGTCCCTCCCGCTCGTGGGCCCGGTTGTACCGCTGGGCGAAGACCTGCTTCATCCACTTCATGATAGCTGGAAGTTGCAAGCCGTCCTTAGGCTTGATATAAAACCTAAGCCCGTTATCGGTGATACTTAAGCCCCGAATCTGGAACACAAACCGTTGCTTGGTCTCCCGAAAAACCTGGGCGAATAGAGTCAATGCCTTATGGTACCGGAACAGAGGTTCCCGGTTATTGATACAGGTGCGGATTTCGTACCACACTCCCTGTTGGAGTAAACGCGATGGCCTCATACTACCTAATACGGCTCGGAGATGCGGTTTCGCTTTAATCAAACCAGTATTTAATGTGAGTTCGATAGGAAGCGAAGGTCTAACCCCTATCCTTGGTGAGAATGTCCCACTGGTAGTAAGAACGAAGGGACGTGTACCTCGTTTTCTAACTCTGCAGCCTCCCAATACGTCTCCAGGTCACATAGCTTTACGAGGTGGCCTTGTGTAGGGCCGGGAATAAGGCTACTATGGAACCACGTTTTTAAGGTGAGGCGCAGTTATGATTCTGGTGTTATCCAAAAGCATTTCCCCCCATGACCGGGAAATGATCCGTATTTATTTGCATGACCGGGGGTTTGCCATCCGGGAACAGCAGCTGGGGAATGAGGTGATCATCGGGGCCACTGGCAAAGGGGTGGTGGACCTTCGGGAATTGGGGCTCCTACCGGGGGTTGAGCGGGTGGCCGCCACCGCTAAACCCTACGAATTGGTATCCCGAGAGACCAAACCGGAAGATACCATTGTCACCGTGGGGCCGGTGAAGATCGGGGGGGCCCGCATCTCGGTGATTGCCGGGCCCTGCGCCGTGGAAAGTAAGGCCCAGATCATGGAGACTGCGGCTCGGGTCCGGGAGTCTGGGGCAGTGATGCTCCGGGGTGGGGCCTATAAACCCCGGACCAGCCCTTATGCGTT
This sequence comes from Spirochaetaceae bacterium, assembly GCA_031278935.1. Classification (GTDB taxonomy): domain Bacteria; phylum Spirochaetota; class Spirochaetia; order Treponematales; family Breznakiellaceae; genus JAIRLU01. The sequence goes on from JAITJK010000068.1 coordinate 2,585, forward strand.
CCAGGGCTTGGGCATGGAGGGTCTTGAGTACATGAAGGCCGCAGGAGAAACCTACGGGATGCCCATTGTTACGGAAGTGGTCTCTCCGGAATTAGCGGTGCACATGAAGGACCTCACGGATATGTTCCAAATCGGGGCTCGGAATATGCAGAACTTCGAACTTTTAAAGAAAGTCGGCGCCCTGGGTAAGCCGGTGCTCCTCAAACGAGGGCCTTCGGCGACCATTGAGGAGTGGCTTCTCTCGGCGGAATACCTTTTGGCTTCTGGGACCAGGGATGTGGTACTTTGTGAACGGGGTATCCGCACCTTCGAGACCTATACCCGTAATACTCTGGATATTTCTGCTATCCCGGTGGTGAAAAGTCTCGCCCATCTGCCGGTCATCGTGGATCCCAGTCATGCCGTAGGGATTCGGGCCAAGGTTTCCCCGGTGGCCTTAGCGGCCATTGCCGCAGGAGCCGACGGCCTTACGGTGGAAGTCCATCCGCACCCGGACGAGGCTCTGTCCGACGGCCCCCAGTCCTTATACCCGGAACAGTTTGAGCGACTTCTTAGGGATATTGAGGCCATGGCCCCAGTGGTGGGAAAGGAACTGTTGCGAATTCCCCGGCCTCAAACGGGTCTTGGGGAGGCGGTACAGCCCTCAGTATTCGTCCAGCAAGGGGCCGCAGGTAAGGTGGCCTTCTCCGGGGAAAGCGGTGCTTACGCTGAACAAGCCTTAATTCGGGCATTTGGGGAAGAGGCCTCTCGCCTATCGGTTTCGTCCTTTAGCGCGGTCTTTGACGCGGTGCTGGATGGCTCGGCGGTCGCCGGGGTGGTTCCGGTGGAGAACAGTCTGGCCGGTTCGATCCATGAGAATTACGACCTGTTTTTGCGGTACCCAGACATAGGGATTGTGGGGGAATTGAAGCTGCGGATTGTGCATTGCCTTATTGCCCAGGCAGGGGCCACGCTAGAGTCCATCCGAACCGTCCGTAGCCACCCTCAAGGCTTTGCCCAATGCCGGGAATTCCTGCTCCAACATCCTTCGTGGCAGATGGAAACCTATGCTAATACCGCTACGGCGGTGGCTTCTATTGCTCGGGAAGGGGTCGCGCCCCAGGGGACACTTCCCAGGGTGGCGGCCATAGCTGGAGAAGCGGCGGCCAAGGAATTCGGATTGCATATTCTCAAGTCAGGTATTGAGACCAATCCCTTAAACTACACCCGGTTTGTTATCATTGCCCGGAAGATCGGAGATACAGCGCCGGTGCCTCCGAGCCTGGGGTCAGATAAGCCGAACAAGGCGTCTTTAGTGTTTTCCGTATCCGACACGCCGGGGGCGCTCTTTACGTGTCTACAAATTGTCAGTGAAAAGGATATTAACATTTCCAAACTTGAGTCCCGGCCCATTCAAGGGAAGCCCTGGCGCTATCTGTTTTATGTAGATGTGAATATCCCGAAAACTCCCGGAGTTTTTGAGGCCGCTATGGAAGCCCTGAGATCCCAGACAAAAGACTTCCGCGTATTAGGCTCCTACCATGCGCCTCAGGGGGGATAACCACCTGCCCTGGAGGTATAGCGGGACCAGGTGGTTAGGGTCACGGCAGGTGGTGCGCCCCCCGACCCCTGGTAAGTATACCTCAGGAGTATCAGGAACGAGGACGTATGCCTTTAACCCTAACCAGAGGACCTCCCAACACGACTGGGCCTCCAGGGCAGGTATCTGCGGTGGACAAGTGAGGCATACCCGCACCACGGCCAGTCAGAGGCCTTAAATGCCCTGGGGTCGGACGCGGTATTTAATAATTGCTTGCTGTAAGTCCTGGGATATGGCGTTTAAGGTGTCTGTAGTTTTGGAGGAGGATGCCGTGGCCCCGGCAAATTGCGTTACCCCTGCGGATATTTCCCGCAGGGCCTGGAAAACTTGCGCCGTGGCATATTCTTGCTGTTTGCTCAAGTTGGAAATCTGCGCCGACCGGCTGGCTACATTCTGCGCTGTTTCCACAATCCCTTCAAATACCGCCTTCTGGGCGATCAGGTGCTCATACCCTTCTGCGATCTTCTGGGACCCCTTCATGGCTTCGCTGATTAACCCAGCGGACGCGGTTTGTACCTCCGCTATACGGAGCTTAATTCCCTGAGTCGAAGCCACCACATTATCCGCAAAACGCCGAATCTCCCCAGCCACTACGGAAAACCGCGCCCCGCTCTCCCCGGATGAGGACGCTTCCAGGGCCGCGTTAAAGGCGATGAGCTTGGTCTGATCCGCTATACCGTCGATGATGCGAATGGCATCGTTGATGTGCCTTATCATGTCTACCAAGTTCTTTATTTCATGGATGATCTTGCCGTTCTGGTTTTGAATGTCCCCCATCATACGTTCATTGGCATCCCGCAGCTCCACCCCTTTCTGGCTGAACGTTTGGGTATCTACGGAGAGGCGGGCCACTTCCTCGGTCCTCAAGGCCATTTGTTCGGAAAGCTGCCGGCTCCCCTCCATGGTACTCAAGATCTCGGAAACACTGGCCGACTGTTCATGGGCCGTGGCGCTGATCTCCTTGGCGGAAGAAGCCACGTCTTCCCCTAGGGCGGCAAGGGAAAAGGCCTTTTCCTTGAGGTCTATAATCAGATTTTGAATTTTATCTAGCATCCTATTAAAGCACCCGGTCATCTCCCCAATCTCATCCTTACTTTGGATATTCAAGCGCTTGGTCAAATCCCCCTCCCCCTCGGAAATATCCTGCAGGGCCCCAGCAACGTTACGGAGCGGCCGCGCCATGGCGCGGCCCAGGAAATAGGCCGCCACAAAGCCTGCGGCGATCAAGACGGACACACAAGAAACCAGGAAAAGGATGATGCGGTCAATACCGGCCATCAACTCCTTGCGGTCAATGGTTACGAAAAGGGTCCAGTTAAAGTGGGGTATGGGGGCA
>JAITJK010000088.1 GCA_031278935.1 Spirochaetaceae bacterium
ACAATACAACATTATCAAGCAATAATGACCCTTGAGATGAAAACATTGAAATCACTGCAAGGCAAAGCAATATAAACTGAATGTCATCTGATTTTTTTAATAGTTTCCCTAAATTATTATACCAGTTTATCTTTTTTACAATTAACTTCGTTGTATTTGCGGCAATGAGGGGTATAATCAAAACAAGAAAAATACTTTGAATAATTGTAATAGGCTCAAAAGAAACTTCTGTTCCCATAAAAAGCAATAAATATACAGGCAATAAAATAATTTGCAAAATTAAATTTAATGGTAAAATAGACGCGCCTAATGAAATATTGCCATTTGCAAGGCCGGTAAAAATTAAATACCAGTCTGTACATGGCGTAACCATTAACATAATAAAGCCTATTTGTAAATCCATATAACCTGCAAGAAATAATTTTGATAAAATAAATGTAAATAATGGTGTTACCATAAAATTAATTGCCAGTGCGGAAACCGAAAACCGTAAATCAGAAAATGATTTCGAGATTTCAATTATTTCAACATTCAAGAAAACAAAAAACAGCATGAACATCAGGAATATTTCAATAAAGTTTCCTGCATGATTTTCAAGAACCGGAATTGTTTTTCCAAGAACTGTCCCGATTAAAGATGAAAGAATAATGAGAATAGGCTGCAATTTTGATAAAATACTCATAAAAATATTATAAATAGTTTTTTATTACTGTCAAGTCCATTTGCACCGCCATGGACGACAGGATCCTGTACAGCAAGCGTAGCGAGGCTGAATGGCAGAAACCCGAAGCAAGGTGCGCCTCGCCACTAACCCTACGACCCCTCAGGGGCTACACTCTCCCAGACAAGTGGCCCGCTGGCGCGGGATGAACATAGCGTCGCCGTAGCTATAGAAACGGTAGCTTTCCTGTATCGCGGTCTCGTATGCCTTGAGAAGACGTTCACGGCCTGCAAAGGCCGAGACCAGCATGAGCAGAGTTGATTCAGGGGTGTGGAAATTGGTAAACAAGGCGTCTATTACCTTGAACGTATAGCCGGGGTAGATAAAAAGCGCGGTCCTCCCGGTTCCCGCAGCAAGACTCCCCTGTTTCCAGGCGGATTCCAAGGTGCGGACGCTGGTGGTTCCCACCGCTACGATTGGGCGGCCTTCAGCCTTGGCGCGGAGTATCTTCTGGGCACTGAGGCGATCAATACTAAAAACTTCTTCGTGCATGGGATGGTCTTCAATATCTTCAGTCCGTACCGGCAGAAAGGTCCCCAAGCCCACATGGAGGGTGATGAAGACCCACTCAATCCCCCGCCGGGCAAGGCCCCCCAAAAGTTCTTCGGTAAAATGTAATCCCGCCGTAGGAGCGGCCACAGACCCCGATGCTTGGGCGTACACCGTCTGGTACCGTTCCGCGTCCAGGGACGTATCCGGACGCTTTATGTAGGGCGGCAGGGGAATATGACCGTAGCGCTCAAGCCAAGAGTCATCCACAGGCCGATCAAAACGAAGCACCCGATAAGCTTCCCCTGCCTCAGCAATTTCCCCTTCCAGGGCATCCGCAAAGACATAGCGGCTTCCTACACGGCGGCGTTTGGCTCGCGGGCTCATGGTTAGCCAGCTGCGGTCATCTCTCGGGTTTACCGGATGCAAGAGCAGAAATTCCACCGGTTTCCCGGTTTCTCGGGAAACCCCCAGAAGCCGGGCCTTACGAACCTTGGCGTTGTTAAACACCAAAAGAGACCCCGGTTCCAAGAGGCTGGGTAAATCCGTCACCTCCCGATGCAAGGGCTCGCCCCCCCAGCGGTCCAGCACCATAAGCCGGCTGCTTCCCCGCGTCGCTGGGGGAAACTGAGCGATTAAGTGCGGGGGTAAGTCAAAAGAGAAATCCGTTCGTTTCATGGCGGTCATGGCTTAGGGGTTTAGCAAGGTTCAAGTGTTCATAAGCCCGATCCGTTACCATCCGGCCCCGAGGGGTACGCTGGAGCAGGCCCGACTGAATGAGATAGGGTTCATAGTAATCCTCTAGGGTATCCACCGCCTCTCCCACGGATATGGCTAGGGTTTCCGCACCCACCGGTCCTCCCTTGTATCGTTCGATGATGATACGAAGAATCTCCCGATCGTACTGTTCCAGTCCCAAGGGGTCTATCTCCAGCCGGGTAAGCCCTTGTCGCACCACTTCGGGGGTAATAGTCGCCGGGGAACGCTCCCCTAAAACCTGGGCAAAATCCCGCATCCGCCTGAGCAGCCGATTGGCCACCCGGGGCGTCCCCCGGGACGAGACCGCAAGGAGTGAGGCTGCCTCATGGTCAATGGCAATCTTGAGAATTCCCGCAGACCTCAGGATAATCGCTTCCATATCTGCCTGTTCATAGAACGCGAAACGGCAGCTTATACCGAAGCGGCTTACTAAGGGGCTTGAGACATTACCCGCCTTGGTAGTGGCTCCCACCAAGGTAAAAGAGGGGATAGGGATGCGGATGGTCCGGGCGCTGGGGCCCTGGCCGATGATCCAGTCCAGCTCATAATCCTCCATGGCGATATAGAGCATCTCCTCCATAGCTGGTTTGAGCCGGTGGATCTCATCAATGAAGAACACGGTTTTATCGGTTATGGTGGTGAGGATCCCCGCTAGGTCTTTCGGCTTATCCAAGGCCGGCGCGGAGGTAACCTTAAAATCCGCGCCGAGCTCGTGGGCGACCACCTGGGCCAGGGTGGTTTTCCCCAGTCCCGGAGGGCCGATTAGAAAGAGATGATCCAGGCTTTCCCTGCGTTCTTTGGCTGCGGCAATGAAGACTCCTAAGTTTTCTTTGAGCGTGGCCTGGCCCAGAAATTCCTTAAGATTCTGGGGGCGCAGGGAAAAGTCCCGCTCATCCTCAGGCAAGGCTTTTTCCGCGTGTACCACGCCGCCGTCATAGTCCCTGCCTGGAGCGCCTTCGGGACGCCGCGTTTGGGGGTCTTTGGCTCTTACCGTTCCCATACTGCCCCGGCGCCCCTTACTGGGTAACGAATTCCTGTCCCCGCGTTTCTAGTACCTCCAAAGAGGATAAACCAATACAAATATAGGGGTATCCGTCTTCTTCATAGGCCCCCAGAACCCCGACGACCTGGACCCAGTCGTTCTCTTGGGGATATACCGCGTCCGTGTCTTCCCACATCACCTCAAAGCCAGCGTTCCCGTCGTTTCCGCAACAGCCCGGGCCATAGCGAATCACGAAGTAGTACGGAGACTCCGCACCATAGGATTGGGTTTGGAAGATTCCTTCTAGTTTAATGGTTTTCCCCAGATAGTCTTCAGGATTGAGATATACATCGTTCGTTTGGGCGATAAACATTTTTTCTTTGATTTCCACCACTTCCTGATCCCCTGCGTATTGGGCGTCCAGGGTAAGGACCCGTTTATGAGCCTGTATATCCCCGGACAACACCGTGGTAGATTCAGGGGCGAGCAGCCCGCCGGAGCCGACAGCCCCTAAGGATTCCCCTCCAGGAAGGATAAGCCCGGCAGTACCGTTTTTATTGGTCCGCCCTGACAAGGCGAAGCCCTGCTTCTCGGGGCAAGCGCTTAAGCCCAGCATAGTCGCGCCACAAAGGAGGCTCAGGCCTACAATCTGGGATAGGTTTCGTAACGGTTTCATCGTCAGTATACTCCTCACTAACATAAACATACTATAAAACCCCCTCCATTTTCCACCACCTGCGGTGGAGGCTATTGGGGGGCTGCGGGGTTAGGAAGCAAGGGGTACATCCCTTCGTTCAGTGCGTACTTACCCAGGACCAGGTACTCAGGACGCTTTGCGAACAAAGAGACGCCAGGGAGCGGGTTTAAGGCCCTTATTCCTAACGCTGCGGTTCTCTAATACGCCTCCATGGCAGGTGGGGGATAAGCCAAAAGCTAAAGAAGGCAACTATGTTGATGAGGACCACGCTCGCGCCGGTAGGGGTGGCGTACACGTAGGAAATGACCACCCCCAGAAGGAAACAGCCCACGGAAACCAGGGCTGAACAGAGGGTAACGGTACTGAAACGCTTGCAAAGACGCATACTGGTAAGGGCGGGGAAGATAATCAGCGCGGAAATCAGCAGCGCCCCCATCATCCGCATCCCCAAGACAATCGTAACGGCAGTTAAAAATGCAATGAGCATATTGTAAGTCCCGGTCTTGGTACCCGTAGCCTTGGCAAAGGTCTCGTCAAAGGTTACCGCAAAAATTTTATGGTAGAAAAGCACGAACAAGGTCAAGACCAGCACCGAAAGAACCAGACTGAGATACACGTCGCTTTTACTCATGGCCAGGATACTTCCAAAGAGGTAGTTGCAGACATCGGTATTCATGCCGGTAGTCATGGAAATCACCACCACCCCGATAGCCAAGGCCCCGGTGGAAATCAGGGCAATGGCCGCATCTCCCTTGATGGGCGCGTGTTCGCTCAAACGGAGGAGCAGAAAGGCCGCGACCACCACCAGGGGAATCGAAACCATCAAAGGCGCTAGGTTTAGAGCGCTGGCAATGGCCAGGGCGCCGAAGCCCACATGGGATAAGCCGTCGCCAATCATGGAATACCGTTTCAAGACCAGACTCACCCCCAAAAGGCTGGCACAGAGAGAAACCAAAAAACCCACCAGCACCGCCCGCACAATAAAGGTATAGGAAAACATCTCCTGCAAAACTATTACCCATCCCCATTTATCCATGGTTTTCCTCCGTATCGTTCCCCAAAAATTGCTTTCCCAACGAGGAAGCGGCGTAGGCTTCCGGGCTTCCGAGAAAAAGGGGCGTTTTCTGGATATGAAGGATCCGCCGGGCATAGGTAAGGGCCCGCCTTATATCATGGGAAATCATCACCACCGCCATGCCCGTTTCTCGGTTTATCCGATGAATCAACCGATACAGCTCTGTGGCCGCTAAAGGGTCAAGCCCCGCGGTAGGTTCGTCCAAGAAGAGTACCTTCGCCGCCGCGCACAGGGCCCGGGCCAAAAGGACCCGCTGCTGCTGACCGCCGGACAGTTCCCGGTAACAGTGGTTCCGCAGTTCCCCTATTCCCAGGCGGTGAAGGTTTTCTTCTGCTGCGGCTTTATCCGCTTTGGCATAAAAAGGCCGAATGCCCCGCTTTCCTTGCCGCCCGGACAAGACCACTTCATACACCCCGGCAGGAAAATCCCGCTGCGCCGCCGTATGCTGGGGGAGGTAGCCGATTTCGTGAGTCTTAAGCCCCTCGCCCTGGATAATCCGTCCTTGCTGAGGCGGTAGCAAGCCCAACATCCCTTTCATAAGGGTACTCTTTCCGGAACCGTTTTCTCCAGCAATACAAAGATACTCCCCGGCATCCACTTCTAGGTCAACGCCCTGAACCACCAGGTCCCCATCGTATGCCAGGGCCACCTGTTGGCAAAGGATTAGGGCCATGAGGACCCCTCCGAGGCTACATCATTATCAATCACGGCCTTACTATAGCCCTTCTCAAAGTGAAACACAAGGCCCGCCTGCGGGTTTAAATGCCGCACCTGTGGTAGCTTTGGGGTCAGACCTGCATTGAGGGTCTGACCCTTACGGTTTACCTGGCCATTCAACTCCGCTCGGCCCACCACAGGGTCGAAGAGACCTACGCCTGTATCCCTAAGCCCACAGTCCTCTAATACGCCTTCACCACAGGTGGCTAGGTCTTAAAGCGATTCACTTCCTGGATCAACTCGTCTATGTCGCTCTTATTCCGTCCGCTCATTTCGTTTACCTGGCTCACCGCGCCGTTGATCTGGTCCGCCCCGGCGGCCATTTCATGCATCCCCTGGGTAAGTTCCCGGGTAATGGATTCTAGGGCCCGGTTGGTCTCGATGACCTCTTTGCTGCCTACATTCATCTCTTCGGAACCCGCTTTCACCCCGCTGGTTATTTCGTTCAGCCGGCTTATGGCGCTCAGAATCTGCTTGCTCCCCTGATCCTGTTCTTCCATGGCGTTCCGGATGGCCTCTTCCTGTTCTGAAACTGTCTTCACCCCAAAATTGATGGCTTCGAATTTGTTCAGTACCGCGTTGGTGGACCGGGTGATTTGGTCTATGGACTCGGTGATCCGTTTCAAGACGGCACTGATGGTCTTGGACTGTTTCCCGGAGGATTCGGCAAGTTTGCGGATCTCATCGGCTACTACGGCAAAGCCCTTGCCTGCCTCCCCTGCGTGAGCCGCTTCAATGGCGGCGTTCATGGACAAAAGGTTCGTCTGACTTGCAATGTTTTGGATCACTGCGGTGATTTCCAAAAGCCCCTCGGACTCCCGGTCGATGCCATGGATAGCCGTCGCCACTTCCTCAAGACCGCTCCGGCCAATCCCGGAGGACTCCGCCAGGTTCCGGACATTATCGACGTTGCGGGTCAGCGTACTGGTAACGGATTGGATGTTGGCAAGCATCTGCTCAATGGCTGTGGTGGATTGGGCGACGCTCTCCGCCTGTTTATCGATCTGGTCATTAAGGTGGGTGATATGGGCACTTATTTTTTCCATGGACCTACTCGCCTCCGCAACCCCGGCACTTTGATTGCCCGCCTGGGCCTTCATGCTCTGGATATTGGCGGTAATTTCATTGACCGCTGTGGTGGTGGCCCTCATGCTGGCGGAGAGTTCCGTGCCGGTTTGGGAGAGGGATTGCGCTTTCTCCCGGATCATGAGGATAAGGCCACGGATTTTATCCAGCGTGGTGTTAAAGGAGCGGGTCATATCCCTAATCTCATCATCGCCCCCCGCCTCAAGCCGTTTGGTGAGATCCCCCTCGCCTATGTCGTTTAAGATCAGAACCATACGCTTCAGGGGATCGCTTATGGACCGGGCTACGAAGAAGCTGCCCACGGAAATAAGGAGGAGCATGAGGATGGAGATAATAAGGCCGATAAGGAGCATCCGGTAAATAGGGGCGATGATGGCCTTCATGGGAATCCCTAAGAGCAAGGCCCAGGGGGTCGTGGTGTTTCCCACAGCAATAGGGACGCTGATAAAAAACAATTCACCCCCCAAGTGGGGGGTGCGATGGGTAAAAGAAAAAGGCTTACCCTGTTGTATAGTCTCCCGCAGTGTCGCAAGATAGGGACCTGCGATATCCCCTTCCGTCTCGGTCATGGGTTTCCCAATACGAGAGGCGTCAAAATGGCTGCCTACTAGCCCACTATTACTGTACATGACCGCCACGGTTCCCTTGTAGGGTTGTATCTGTTCCACCTTACGCTGGATAGTCGCCATATCCAGATCGATATTCACGGTTCCCACCACACGGCCCTGGTTTTTGATGGGCATACTCACGGTGGTCATAAGAGTTTTCTGTCCGTTCAGTTCATATTCGTAGGGTTCGTTCAGGGTTTCGTTCCCGGTTTGGGGAACGGCGTCGTTCCGCAAGGCTGCCATCTTCACTCCCTGGGCGGTGCGGACCCAGTTGGGGATGAACCTACCCGTACGGTCGGCGCCTTCGGTTTGGGCAAATGCCGCGTCCAGGCCGTCCAGGGCATTGGATTCCCAGATAGTAGAGGCGGCGACAACTTCGGGATTCTCCTCCACTAGGGCTTTGACCATGAGATTATAGAACGGTCGCCTATCCTCAAGATTTATTTGCTCATACTTTGCCATAATCTGTCCTGCCGTGCGGACCGCGTCCAGGTATAGTTCCAACCACACCTTGATTCCCAGGGC
>JAITJK010000089.1 GCA_031278935.1 Spirochaetaceae bacterium
CCCGCAAGAATTACCTCGGCTTCTTTGCCCCCGGGGACGTCCTTTTCCGTAATAATCGGGTACTTGATACTCTCCCCCAAGGTTTCGATGAGGCCGTTGAATTTTCCCGCGTCCAGGTACACCCAGCGGTTCAGGGCGGTGTTGTTTTTTCGGGAGATGAGCACCACCTCGGACCCCAGTACCCCCGCGCTGCCGGCCAGGGACCGGCCCGGTTCCAGCACGATATGGGGAGCTTCGGCCCCGAAATCGTCAGTGAGATACCGGCGGATTTCCGAGGCGTACTCGGTTAGCTCGTTGGTCGGGGTGAGATAGGGGGAAGGAAAGCCGCCGCCCATATTGATCATGGTAAGGTGGATCCCCTCTTCTTCCTCTAGGGAGGAAAACAGGTATTTTGTATGGATAATCGCATCATTCCACTGGCCTATGTCTCGTTGTTGGCTACCCACATGAAAGGAGATACCGTAAGGGGTAAGACCTGAATCCCGGGCCATGACCAAGAGATCGTAGGCCATATCGGGGTGGCAGCCGAATTTGCGGGAGAGCGGCCAGTCCGCGGTGGTAGCGCTTTCGATAAGAATCCGGACATAGATCCGGGAACCCGGCGCATAGGCATTAATGTTTTTCAAATCCTCTTTGCTGTCTGTGGCGAACATTCGCACGCCCTTTTCATAAAAATACGCAATGTCCCGGGCTTTTTTGATGGTATTGCCGTAAGAAACCCGTTCCGGCGGCACGCCCAGGGCAAGGGCGTCGTCCAGCTCATACCGGGAGGCTATATCAAAATGCGCCCCCAGTTCCGCGAGCATCGAAACCACCTCGGGGTGAGGGTTTGCCTTCATGGCATAATAGATCGATGCGTAAGGGAAGGAATCACGAAGCTGGATATAATTCTGCTTGACCCGGTTAAGGTTCAAGACCACACAGGGGGTTTCCAACTCACGGGAGAAAGCGAGGAACTTATCCCATTCCTCGTCGCTATAGTAATCGGCCAGGTTTATCATAAAGGTACTATAGGCATATACGCTAAAAATGAAAAGACCACCCCGCCTATAGCAAGAACGAAGGAAGCCCGCGTCTCTAACCCTATGGCCCTTAGGAACCTTAGGTTTTTGCGCTTTGCAGGAGGAGAAGTCCAATACACACAAAAAAGCCTACCGGAAACCAGGCCCCAATCAGAGGCGGGATATACCCAAGCCGGGCCATCATCATACTGATCATCTCCATCACGTAAAAAACTACCGCTACCCCAAGACTAGAAATAAGACTCATAAGCAGAATGTTCTTCCTAAAACGCCCGCCCATGGAAATAGACAGAATCATTACCACAAAAGACACGGAGGCAAAGGAATAGCGGTGATAATAGTCCGCCAAAGCCTTAATATAGGGCAGGCCCGCAATTTTCAGGTCCTCCACCATCAAAGCCGCTTCTCTAACCGGAAGATCCTCGGCCTGCATGGAGTTCCGGCGAAAGGTATCAGGATGCTCCCGGTATAGGTCCGTGTCCGGCAAAGGCTTGGCCCGCAATAAGCCCTCCTCCCAGGCATACATCAGGGGATTGGTAAGCACCCAGTGGGTCCCGCTCCAGGTCGCCTTGGGAGAACGTACCAGAGACAAGAACGTGCCAGTTTCCGCTTGTTCAATGATACTCAAACCGTTTAATATCTGGCCCTGGGCGTCGTAATAATCCACCGCGTAAATCAGCCGGCCGTTTTTGGCCTTGATCACAATATCAGAATTGTTTTCGCTCCGGGACTGACGCAGCAGAACCCGGGAAAGATCGTTTTTGACTTTGTACGTAGGGATGACCACCTTATCCTCAAAATGAAAAGAAAGAAAAGAAGCTATTAAGCCCAGGGCCAAAAGGGAAAGGCTAAAACGCCAAAAAGGAATCCCCGACGAAAAAATAGCGGTCAGCTCGTTCCGGCTGTAAAGGTCTCCCAAGGTATAAGCCGCGGCAAACAGCAAGGAGATGGGCAGGGCGTAGGAAAGACTTTTCGGGATATAATAGACGCAGACCTTGAGAATCTGCGTTAAGGGCACCTCATAGTTGAGGTATTTCCAGAGATTGGCAAAAAGATCAATCAAGCAAAGGAGCAGCACGAACATGGACACCGCCACCACGAAGATGGGTAAAAACTGTTTTATTAAATACCGGTCCAAGATCATGAGCCGGCCCTCTTCTCCAGTAACCCGGTCATTTGCGGATCCTCAGGATGCTCATGCAAAGCCCAATCGACACGGCTAAAATATTCGGCAGCCACATGGACCAGAAAGGGGAATAGCCCAGGCGTAGGCCCATGGTCTGACCCCCAAAGAGCAAGGCCCAATAGATCACCGAAATGATGAGGCCGAAGATGAAGCCCACGGCCTGGCCGCTTTTTTTGGCCAAAAGTCCCAGGGGAACCCCCAGAAATACCAAGGCAAAAGCCCCAAAGGGGATAGAAAACTTTTTGTAATACTCCACCCGGTAAATATGCAGGCTGCGGTCTTTTTTTAGGGTCGCAGCGGCGTGAATTTCATGCTCCAGATTGGAAAGGGTCGCTCCCCGGCGGTTCCACGCCTCGTTCCGGGGGCCCCTACGTAGGCTATCTTCCAGGACAAGGGCCTGGGACAGAACCTTGTTGTACCGTTCGTCTAGTTTCTCTTGCAGGTTTACAACCTTATTCTTGATTTCTCGGCCCACATCGGTGGAACTCATTTGGCTAGGACCGATGGACGAAACCGCCTGGATCATATCTTCCTGAGGCACCCAATACCGGAGAAAGCTGCTGGAAGCATAGTCGTAGTCCTCCCGGCTGAGTTCCTTGGAAGACTGCACAAAAGCTCCGGAAAGGTCCAGACTGAGCCCTTGCTTGCCCGCGTCTTTGAGTTCCGCATCTTTTGCCATGATGAGTCGCCGTTCCCCATCGCTGGTTCTATCCAAGATGAACACATCCGTAATGGAATTGCCCGTAACCTCTCCCGTAACGATCACCGTATCCTTGAAGCGCTTCACCGAATTGGCCCCCAATTCCAGGGCGGGGGTGGAGGTGAGAATCCGCCGATAGAGCCGGTAAAACTGCACCGTTCCTGCGGGTAGAAGTATGTCGTTGGCCATAAGGGAAAGGAGGGCAATCACCAGGCCTACACTCAAGGCAGGAGTAAAAATGTTGCTGTAGGAAAGCCCGGAGGAAAGCATCACCAGGATCTCGTTGTCCGACGTAAGCCGCCCGATGGTCATCAAGGTTCCCACCAGGGAGGCAAAGGGAGCGGACAAAGCAATAACCTGGGGAAGAGAGTAGAGGACCAAAAGGGCTACCTGGCGAAAGGGCACTTTCTTGGTTAAAATCTCCTGGGCCATGAGGAGCAGTTGATTCACAAAAAAGATGATAAAGAAAAACAGAAAGGCCACGACAAAGGAAAATACCGCTTCAGAGACAATATACCTGACCAAAGTCCAGGAGAGGGAGCGGCGGCTCATGTTAGACTCCAGTGGAGCCGAATCCTCCTTCCCCCCGGACGCTGGCCTTTACCGCATCGGCCTCCCGGAGTACCGCCCGGCTCACGGGTGCGATAACCAACTGGGCGATCCGGTCTCCAGGATGGATGGTAAAAGGCTCACTTCCTAGATTGATTAAGATGATCTCCACAGGCCCCCGGTAATCGGAATCAATGGTTCCCGGAGCGTTTAAAACCGTGACACCCTGCCGCCACGCCAAGCCTGAACGGGGCCTCACCTGACCCTCATAGCCCGACGGAATCTCGAAGACGAGACCCGTAGGAATCCGTACCCGCTCTAAAGGGGAAATACACACCGCCTCCCTAAGGAAGGCCCGAAGATCCATCCCCGATGCTGCCGGAGTCTCATACTGGGGAAGACGCACCTGCGGGCTTTGTTTATAGACGGGTACGACGAGATCCGGCTCTGCCATAGCGCTTAACGGCGGCGAGGCCGCTCATCCCGGTGCCCCGAATCTCGGCGATACTCATCCCTTCGAGGGGCCTCTTCACCGGCGGGATCAATGGCATCAATATAGGAAAGATTGATGCGCCCCGCCTTATCCACTTCCAGAAGTTTCACGGGAATCTCCTGGCCTTCTTTGATCACATCCGTAACCGCGAGCACCCGCTGTCTTGAAAGTTTGGAAATATGCACCAGCCCTTCTTTGCCCGGCAGAATTTCCACAAAAGCGCCATATTCAGTGATCCGTTTGACCGTACCCTGGTAAATGCGTCCGCTTTCTGGGGTCGCCACGATCCCTAAAACCGCAGTCCGAGCCTCTTCAGCGGCGGAAGCGTTTTTACCGTAAATCGTAACGGTACCGTCGTTTTCCGTATTGATGCTCACCCCGTATTGCTCACACAAAGCTTTAATATTTTTGCCCCCGGGACCAATAAGGGCGCCGATCTTATCCACCTCGATCTTCAAGGTGAGAATCTTCGGAGCGTATTCACTGATCTGCGCGGTGGGCGTACTAATGGTCTCCTGCATCACCTTGAGGATATGCAAGCGCCCCCGTTTCGCTTGATCCAGAGCTTTCCGCATAATCTCCGGACTTACACCGGCGATCTTAATGTCCATCTGAAAGCCCGTGATCCCCGCTTCTGTACCAGCCACCTTAAAGTCCATATCCCCCAGATGATCCTCTTCGCCCAAGATGTCCGAAAGCACCGAGTACCGGTCTCCTTCGGTGATGAGCCCCATGGCAATACCCGCCACGGGTTGCTTCATGGGCACTCCTGCGTGAAGCAAGGAGAGGGTGCCTCCGCAGACCGAGGCCATAGAAGAAGAACCGTTAGATTCCATGATCTCCGAAACTACTCGGACCGTATAGGGAAAGGCCTCTTTGGAGGGAATCATGGATTCCAGCGAACGGCGGGCCAGGTTACCATGACCGATTTCCCTGCGGCCCGTGCCTAAACGACCCACTTCACCCACCGAATAGGGGGGGAAATTGTAATGAAGGATGAAATTTTCCCGTTTGTCCCCCTCAATGTCATCGTAGACCTGTTCGTCAAAGACCGTACCCAAAGTGGTAACCACCAAAGCCTGGGTTTCACCCCGGGTAAACAAGGCCGACCCGTGAGTTCGGGGGAGCACCCCTACCTCGCAACGTATATCCCGGATGTCTTCGGTCCCTCGACCATCCACCCGCAGACCCTTATCCAAGATGGCGGAACGCAGTATTGTATATTCCATCTCCTCAAAAAGGGCGTTAAACCGTTTCTTCTGGGCCTCATCGACTAGCTGTTCTGCATATTGACTCTGAATCACCGCTTTAACCTGACGAATCGCCTCATGGCGCTCTTGTTTACCTTTAAGAAAACAAGCCTTTTCTAACTGAGGATAGGCCAGACTGCGGATGGCTTCCCGGTTTTCAAAAACCAGGGTTTGCTCACAAAGGGGAAGTTTTTCTTTGCCCCCCAAGGCACGCAACTGATCCTGTAAGGTACAGAGCTGGAGAATCACTTCCTGGGCCTTTTCCAGGGCCCGGATCATCTGCTCCTCCCTTACTTCCGAGGCGCCCCCTTCCACCATGGTAATACCCGCTTGGGTACCGGCAACCACGATTTCCAGAGTGGATTTTTTTATCTGATCGTAAGTGGGGTTCACCACGAGCTCATCCTGCACCAGACAGACCCGCACCCCGGCGATGGGGCCGTTAAAAGGAATGTCTGAAAGATGCACTGCGGCGGAGGCGGCAATGATGGCCAGAATGTCCGGAGGATTGACCTGATCCGTGGAGACCGTAGTCGGCACAATCTGGATTTCCCGGCCAAAGGCCTTCTCAAAAAGGGGCCGCATAGGCCGGTCGATGAGCCGGGACACCAGGATTTCTTTATCCTTGGGCCGGCCTTCCCGTTTAATGAAGCCACCAGGAATTTTCCCCGCAGCATAGTATTTTTCGTTATAATCCACGGTTACCGGGACGTAATCCAGTCCCTCCACCGTATCTTCAGAACAACAAACCGTGGCGATGACCGCCGAACCAGCATACTGGGCAAAAACCGCGCCATTGGCCTGTTTCGCCATACGGCCGGTTTCAAGAACCAGTTCTTTTCCTGCTATTTCGTATGTTACCCGTTGAACCATAATTTCCTTATTTACGGAGTCCCAGCGCTTTAATCAGCGACCGATACTTTTCCATATCCGTACGCTGCACGTATTTCAACATACGCCGACGCTGGCCGACCAGAATCAATAAACCCCGTTGACTGGATTTGTCTTTCTTAAACTGCTTGCAGTGCGCGGTGAGCTGATTTATCCGCTCCGTGAGCAAGGCAACCTGAACCTCTGAGGCGCCAGTATCGCGCTCATCCTTACCGAACTTCTGCACGATAGCGCTTACCTCGTCCTTATTTAATGCCATGTTTATTTCACTCCTTAAGTATCCTTAAAAACGATACGGAAAAACGTCTATAGGCTTACCAATTCTATATATCCCGCCGGATAGGGCAACTTCTGATCTTGAGAGATACCGATGGTTCCTGCCTCAACGGTAATCTCGGTTTCGGTACCCTTTCCGGCAGGGCTTCTCCCCTGCCTATATACCACAGCTCTATAGCGGCCTTCCGGGGGAATAAGGCGACAGGAAGCAACGAAGTCAAACACCACACTCCCGACACGAGTTGTCGAGGGAATGCCCTCCAGGTCAATGACCACCTTCCTGCCCAGCAAAGCCCGGGCCTGGGCGAAATCCCCCGCTCCTATGGCCGCGCGGATTCTGCTGGAGCTTACCGGCGCCGCCCCTTCTTCCACCGGAGGAACCACCTCGGTGATGATTCCCCGTTCCGCATTTATAGCGCTCATACAGGCGGCATCTGTATCCAACCGATACCCGCACCGGAAATTGCTGCCGATGACCAAGTACGCCAGCTTCCCCCGCAGGAACAGGGTATCCATGAATTCCTGTCCTTTCAGTGTACTGAAATTTTTTGAAAAGTCAATGAGTACCGTCAGGGAAACTCCCAGGTCTTCAAAAACAGCCAGCTTTTGAGAAAGACTTACAATATCACCACAATAGGTTTCAGGGCTCAAAATCCCTTTGGGACTCTGACGAAAGGTAAGCACCGTAGGAATGAGACCCCGGCCCAAGGTCCTGGTGATAAGCGCCTGGTGTCCCCGGTGGATCCCATCGAAAACCCCAATGGTCATAGCTGTCTTTTCAGGGATCTGCGCGGTTCCCTCCACCAAGGCCTGCCAGTCAAGAACGCGCATAGACATAACCATAACTCCAGCGCTGGTTCTCTTCATTTCTTTGTATTATGGCCACCAGGTTCCCCACTTCATCGACTACGCCCGCATAGGGAAGCGCTGGGCCCCCAGGTGGAGCAGGGGACCAAGTCGCCGCGTCGATGAGGCCGGCCAAAGGTTTACCCTGGAGCATCTGCCGAGCTACTTCAGGACCCACCGTACCATGGGGTATCCCCAGGGCGGTGAGGACCCCTTGATCCACCCGCCGCAGGGCAGCGCGCAGGGACGCTCCATCCACATCGGCACCGGGATCGATCCCCTGGGAGACCGGGAACCCGGCGATCTTCGTCCGGTGTAAAGCCGTAAGATAGCCCCGGGACCCTACAGAACGGGCCAAGTCCCGGGCTAAGGAGCGGATATAGGTGCCTTTAGAGCAGTGCACTCGGATCTGTACATAGGCGTATCCCCTGGAGGCAATCTCGTAGCCCCTCAGTTCCAGGGCATACACCGACACGGGCCGTGGGCGTAGGGCCACGCTCTTACCCTGCCGGGCCAACTGGGAGGCCCGCTGTCCCTGGACATGAACCGCAGAATACTCAGGAGGGGCCTGAAGTATATCCCCGCGAAACTGAGGAAGCACAGCCTCAAGGTCTTCCCAGGAAGGAACCGGCCCTTCCGCCACAGGCACCCCTTCAGGGTCTAAGGTATCCGTTTCCATGCCGAAACAGACGGTCCCTTCATACTGTTTATCCGTCCCGGAGAACCAGGAGGCAAGTTTAACCGCCCGTCCTACCAGTACCAAGAGCAAGCCTGAGGCAAATTTATCTAAGGTTCCTGTATGCCCGACTTTAGAAGTGGCAAAGGCCCGTTTCACTTCGTTCAAGGCTTCAAAGGAGGTGATACCCGGTCTTTTATGCAACAACAAGCAGCCCGAAGGCTCCCCGGCCCCCGGATCACGGCGCTTCATGGATATCCCGGTTTTCTGTACTTTGCAAAGTTTCGATCTTCTTGATCAGAGCAAATCCTTCCCCAATACTGGGATCCTCATGGAAACGCAGTCGCGGGGTTTGGCGTATATGCATCTGAGCGGCAATCTGGCTCTGGATAAAGCCTGCGGCGCTTTGGAGCCCTGCGACCCCTTTGCTAAGGCTCCCCTGGGGCTTACAATTAGAGACATACACCTCAGCCCAAGCAAAATCCCGGGACACTGAAACCCGGGTGATAGAAAGAAAGGGGTGTACCCGAGGGTCTTTGATTTTACCCTCCACAATAAGGGCGCCGATTTTTTCTTGGATAAGCCGTCCTATCCGTTCACTTCTATATTCCGACATGTGAGATGAGTATACCAGGCGCAAGGAAAAGCGATAAGGGGCCCCATAAGCGTTGACCCTATTATGCAAAAGGACTATGCTGACTCTAGTTAGCACCTACTAACTATACAGAGGAGATTCATTGTGAAAAATCGCATCATAAGTGGCAGCACTGCAGTCATCCTGGGCTTGTTTATATCCTTAGGCCCTCAGCTGCTCTTCAAACTATGCCCCCCTAAAGCAGATGGAAGCTGGATGCGCTGCCATTGGACCGGCCAGGCGGAACTTGGCGCGGGTTTTTTGGTCGTGATCCTGGGCGTGGCGATGCTGGGTTGTGCTTCAAACCGGGTCCGTCTGGGCTTAAGTATCGCTCTGTGCCTGGCCGGTATCCTGAGCCTGCTTTTCCCCAGCGCCCTTATTGGAGGCTGCATGATGGAAACTATGCCCTGCAAGAAGATCAGTTTCCCGGTCATATACCTGTGCAGTATCCTCACCAGCGCGGGGGCTGCAGTGAACAGCCGCTATCTGTTTCAAAAGGCCAAAAAGGAGAGACTATGAACACCACCGCCCCTCTGACACTTTTTGAAATGGCCCGGACCAATCTCTATGAGCGGCCTTTCCGCTCCCTCTGTATCTTTACCCTGGTGGCCCTTATGGGCTTTGTCTTGTTCGGCGGCTCCCTGGTTGGAATGAGCCTTTTGAAGGGCGTGGACAGCATGGCCAAGCGGCTAGGGGCGGACCTCCTCATCGTTCCCCGAGGCTACGATCAGACCATTGAGGGTATTCTACTGCGCAGTGAACCGGGCGCTTTTTATATGGATGAAGCATGGGTACCTAAAATCGCGGCTATCCAAGGGGTCCACGCCGTATCCCCTCAGCTCTTTATCACCTCCCTTAATGCCTCCTGCTGTGCCATGCCCGTACAGCTCATCGGCTTTGAGGGCGCTACGGACTTTGTGGTAGGGCCCTGGATACAGACCGCCTTGAAACGTCGCTTGTCCGACGGAGAGATTGTTATCGGCTCCAGCATAAGCGGCCCAGTGGGTTCGTCTATCACCTTTTTCAACCGGGAATACCGGGTAGTAGGCCGGCTAGACCGTACCGGTATGGGCTTTGACGCATCGGTATTTATGAATATGGAAAGCGCCCGGCAGGCGGCCCAGGATTATCAGACCCAGGGCGGTCCATTTCCCCCGCCTGGGCAGTCGGTGTCCTCCATTTTGGTAGCCACTGCCTCTGACTACACCCCACGGAACGTCTATGACCGGATTCAACAGACCTTCGACTATGGTAACAGCGGCATTGTACCGGTACTCTCCAAAAATATCATCCATACCATAGCCCAGGGCTTGCGGAGCCTCATGCTCTTCATCATCATTCTGGCGGTTATGCTCTGGATAGGGGCCCTCTTGATCGTAAGCCTCCTCTTCTCCCTTACCCTGGGGGAGCGAGTCCAGGAATTCGCTCTCTTCCGGGTCCTCGGGATCACGAAAAAACGGCTTATGCTCCTTATTCTGACAGAGAGCGCCCTGGTGAGCCTCGCAGGTGGCCTCGCTGGGGCGCTGGGGGCCCTGCTTATCCTGGTGCCTTTCAGAACCCTCATCAGTGAGACCCTGGGTATGCCCTATGTGCTGCCCTCCCCCGGGGCGTGGGTCCTGATCCTGACCCTGAGTCTCTGCCTGTCCGGTATCATCGGACCCTTGGCCTCTCTCTACCCAGCGGTGAAGATGAGTCGGATGGAGGTGTATGCGGCGGTACGGAGAAACGGCCTATGATGCTGGAAATCCACGAGGTGAGCAAAACCTACCTGCGGGGTCAGACCCCGTTTTTTGCTCTCCAGGATGTTTCCCTGTCCCTTGAGGCCGGGGATTTTGTCTGTATAGCGGGGCCATCGGGCAGTGGGAAAAGCACGCTCTTGGGGATTGCCGCAGGGCTTATATCCCCGACCCAGGGGCAGGTTTGTTTTCAGGGCCAGGACTATAACTGCCTGTCTGACGAGACGCTTTCGGCATTACGAAACCAAAGCATCGGATATATCATGCAGGGGCCGAGCCTTTTGCCCAATTTCACGGTGCTACAGAATGTGCTTCTTCCCTATTACATAGGGCCTCAAGGGAACAAACTCGAAGGAGCGCCTATAGAGCGGGCATCGACACTGCTTGAGCAGGTGGGTATGCTTGCCCTGGCGGCCCAATACCCAGCGGAACTATCCGGTGGGGAGTTACGACGGGTGGCGATTGCCCGTGCCTTAGTGCTTGCGCCGACCCTCGTGATTGCCGATGAGCCCACAGGTGATCTGGACGATGGGCGTACCGAAGAAGTGATGAGGCTTTTTACCCAAGCCGCCCAGGCGGGCGCCGCAATTTTGGTAGTTACTCACGACACCGCTCCATTCCGCTCCGGAAACCGCCGCTATATCCTCCAGGCAGGCCGCCTCCACCTGCCTCCACCATCTACCGTGGAGGCGTATGGGAGCCAGAAAGCTTAGGCATAAGGGCTTCATCAGCAACTTTGTTGCGAATCCTCATAACCTTAGCCTGGGATCCAAGATCACCCAGGTTTTAAACCTCTTCTGGGGTGAGACCGGGTACATTCCAGGGATCAGGTATCCGGGTGGGCTGTCCAGAAGGACCCACGAAGGCCCAAGTTACCTGGGCCTCTACAATTACCTCGGCCCCCCGCTTTATCTCCTGGGCAATGATACCGCTAACCGCCCCTTTCTTTAACGGCCAAGAACGAATCGTCAGTACATCGTCCACCACTGCGGATTTTTTGTAATCAATCTCAATCCGGGCCACATACACCCCGTACCCTGCCTTGATCGCTCCGGGATAATCAAAACCAACACTTTTAAGAAATTCATACCGAGCATACTCCAAATAATGGAGGTAATGAGCATTATTAACATGACCATAATGGTCACATTCATAGGTACGAACCACCACCGTACTTTCACAAACCATGGTATTTACTATACGATAAAAAAAACTATTTGACAATTTTTTCTGGGTAGGCCCGCACCGGACTTACCTCTTGAAGCCATTGGGAGTTCTGCTATGTTTCAGTTTTGTACGACCTGCGCTTCCCCGCATATCCGCTTTGAAGCGCAGACCCGGTTCCAATGCCCGGACTGCGGGTTTGTGTATTACCATAATATCGCCGCCGCCACAGGATGTATCATCCATACCGACAAGGGAATTCTCTTCCTCCTGCGGGCTAAAGAGCCGGCCCTGGGTAAGCTAGACCTGCCGGGGGGCTTTGTCAGCCCTGGAGAGAGCGCGGTTGCGGGGCTTCGCCGAGAATGCCTGGAAGAAATCGGCTGGGATCCCGGGCCAGAGCTTTCTTTTTTCGCCTCATTCCCCAATACCTATCCCTACCAGGGGATTCTCTATAACACCTGCGATATGTATTTTACCCTTTCCGCCCCAGCCTTAAGGAAAGCCGACCTCTGCCGAGAGCCGGAAGAAATAGGGGGCATTCAGTTTATCCAACCCGCCGAACTACGGATAGAAGACTTAGCCTTTGACTCTACCCGCCGGGTGATACAAGCTTTTTTAGACCGCCAAGGATAGGGTCAGACCTCGCTTATGGTCCTATCGTTCAGTCCCAATACGCCTCCAGGGTAAATAGCCGCCAACGGCGAGAATGCAGGGACATGCGACCTGAGTGTTTATGACTCGGCCCACCACAGGTGCAGGCGCGGTATAGCAGTGGTGATTCGATATCCTAAACGCCCTGTGTCTAGGGCCCTTTATTCGGGTACCAGGACGTGGGGAAGCAAGAATAGATGCTGAAAAAAGGGGGTGGGTGGTATTTTCTCGTAATGGGGTCTGACCCCTGTCTCCACCACCTCCTCCACCTCAGCCGGTTCTCCCGCGAGTATCCGCGACCCATACCGGTCCCCCCAGATATGCCCGATCCGCCCCTCCATCCGGTTGTACCGCTGGGCGAACACCTGTTTCAGCCACTTCATGATAGCCGGGAGTTCCATCCCATCCACAGGCTTGATATAGAACCTTAACTCGTCATCCGCGAGCTGTAGTCCCCGAACCTGGAACACAAACCGATTCTTCGTTTCCTGGAAAACCCGGGTAAGCAGAGCAAAAGCCTTGTAGTGCCGAAATAAAGGTTCCCGGTTATTGATACGAGTGTGTATCTCGTACCAAACTCCATTTTGGAGCAAACGCAATGATCTCATAAAATATAATAAGGCATGAATAGGTGAGTTTGCTTTAATCGGACACTATCTTTAAGGTGAGTTCTATCGGGAACGAGGTCTGACCCCATATTATCGAACTCACCTCGTCTTTAGTCCGTACAGGACCCTCGACCGCAGGTAGCGTCCTAGGTAATTGACATTTTTAAGTCCTTGAGTTGTCATAAGCTATGACTTCTTTAGCAAGTTTCACCCTGAAAAGTACCCGGAAGCATGAATGGATACCCATTACAGCGCAGGTTCAGCGTATCCTAGCGGCATCAGGGATTACCGAGGGGATATGCGTGGTCTTTGTGCCCCATACTACCGCAGCCTTGACCCTTAACGAAAATGCGGATCCCCATGTGCCCCAGGACCTACAGGTGGCCCTGGATGCGATTACGCCGGATCGTCCGGAATTCCGCCATGCCGAGGGCAATTCTGCGGCCCACGCCAAGACGAGCCTTGTGGGGTCTTCTCTCACGCTTATCGTTACCCAGGGCTCCCTACTCCTGGGCACCTGGCAGGGCATTTGGTTTAATGAGTATGACGGCCCTCGAACCCGGACGGTCCATGTCAGGGTCCTGGGTGAGTCGGGGGAATAAGCGCCGAGTCTATGAAGTATTTATACGAAACCCACCTACATACCAGCCAAGCCAGCGCTTGCGCTATATCCCCTGGTCGGGATTATATAGCCGGGTATAAGACGCTGGGCTATACGGGCATCATGGTGACGGATCATTTCTATAACGGGAATTCCTGTCTCGACCGGAACTTATCCTGGAAAGACTGGGTAAACCGTTTTTGCCGGGGCTATGAAGACGCCCGGGAGGCCGGAGAACGGCAAGGGATCGCTGTTTTCTTTGGCTGGGAAGAGACCTTTGATGGGGATGATTACCTGGTCTATGGGCTGGACAAGGAGTGGCTTTTGCGGCATCCGGAAGCCGCCGCCTGGTCCCGTCGGGAACAGTATGAGACCGTGCGCCGCTACGGCGGTTGCGTGGTGCAGGCCCATCCCTTCAGGCAGCATCATTACATTCACACCGTCCATTTATACCCTGACTGTGTCGATGCAGTAGAAGTGGCCAATGCGGGTAATCACGAGCAGTCTTATGATGCCCTGGCCATGCAGTACGCCCAAACCCAGGGCCTGCCCATAACCGCCGGTACGGATATTCACGCTGCCCAGGACCTAGAGGAGCCGCAAAGAATCTTTGGGGTATATCTGGATACCGAACTGCGTAGCATCCAGGATTATGTCGAGGTTATCCGTGCTCATACTCTTAGGGAAGAAAACCTGCGGATGAGTCCTGGGCGCTGTGTTCTCCACGGAAACGAGCAAATAAATCTTCCCGTAGACGGCCCCGCCACCTACCAAGCATGTGGAGATGGTCGCGGTTTATTCTCTAGGTAAGTATGTGTTTGAAAGCCGACTAAACCGCAACTCACACGTCCAGATTGCTCACCATTAATGCGTTTTCTTCGATGAATTGCCTACGGGAAGCCACATTCTCCCCCATCAGGGTAGTGAATATCCGTTCCGCCTCTACGGCATCGTCCAGATGGACCTGCATGATGTTTCGTTTGGTGGGATCCATAGTAGTAACCCACAGCTGGTCTGGGTTCATTTCACCCAAGCCCTTGTAGCGCTGGATCCCCACCTTTTCCGGGTCCCGGCCTGATGCGGCAAGGAGCCGGTCTTTCTCCGGATCGTCATAAGCATAAAAGGTCTTTTTCTCGTAGCTGATCTTGTACAAGGGTGGCATGGCTAGGTACACGTGACCGTGCTCAATGAGGGGCGTCATGTACCGGTAAAAAAAGGTAAGCAGCAAGGTGCGAATGTGGGAGCCGTCTACATCCGCATCGGCCATGATGATGATCTTGTAATACCGGATCTTGGCGATATTGAATTCGTTCCCCGCCCCGCCCCCGATGCTGGCGATAATGGGCTGGAGCTTGTCATTAGTAATGACCTTCTCGATGCGGGTTTTCTCCACATTAAGCATCTTACCGAAGAGGGACAAGATGGCCTGGTACTGCCGGTTCCGGCCCATTTTGGCGGAACCTCCCGCAGAATCCCCCTCTACGATAAAGAGCTCACACTTGGCCGGGTCTTTTTCCGAACAATCCGCCAATTTGCCCGGCAACCCCGCGCTGTCCATGGCGTTTTTCCGCCGGGTCGCCTCCCGGGCCTGCCGGGCGGCAATCCGGGCCCTGGCAGCGAGGACCGATTTTTCCAAAATCGCGGCGATTACATCTGGGTGCTGATCAAAATACAGCTCTAAATGCTCGTTTACAAAGGATTCGACGATGCTTTTTACTTCCGAATTGCCCAGTTTCGCCTTAGTCTGGCCCTCAAACTGGGGATTGGGGACCTTCACGGACAGCACCGCCGTAAGCCCTTCCCGGACATCTTCCCCCGAAAGGGTATCGTCTAATTTCTTGGCCTGTTTGGACTTCTTGAGAAAATCATTTAAGGTCCGGGTGAGGGCAGACTTGAAGCCCATCAAGTGGGTGCCCCCCTCCCGGGTGTTAATATCATTCACGAAACTGTACATGATCTCGTTAAAGCCATCGTTGTACTGGACAGCGCACTCGATCTGAATATCCTCCCGCTGCCCCTCAAGAGCAATAGGTTCTTTGTAGAGGACGGTTTTGTTCTCGTTCAGGTAGCTTACAAAGCTCTGCACCCCGCCGTCAAACTTGAAGGTATGCACCTTGGGCAAGGAAAGCCGCTCGTCCCGGATGGTGATGGTAAGACCCTTGTTGAGGAAGGCCAGTTCCCGCAGCCGGTTGGAGAGGGCATCAAAATTATAGGTAGTGGTCTCAAAAATCGTCCCATCTGCCTTGAACCGGACCACCGTACCCCGTTTGTCCGTGGCCCCGGCTTCACGAACCGGCCCGTCGGGAATGCCGATTTTATAGGTTTGGGTGTATATCTTGCCGTTTACATGGACAGAGACTTCACAGCTTTGGGATAGGGCGTTCACCACGGAAACCCCCACGCCATGCAAGCCCCCGGACACCTGGTAAGACTTTTTATCGAATTTGCCCCCTGCATGGAGCCGGGTCATAACCAGTTCCAGGGCGCTTACCTGTTCTTCAGGGTGTAGATCCACCGGAATCCCCCGGCCGTTATCCTCTACCCGGACCGTGTCATTCCCTTCCAGGACCACTAAGATGGCGTCACAAAAGCCCTGCAGGGCTTCGTCGATGGAGTTATCCACCACTTCAAAGACCAAATGATGCAAACCGTCAATGCCGGTGGTTCCGATATACATACCGGGCCGTATACGGACCGCCTCAAGACCTTTTAGAACCTGTATATTTTGAGCGGAATAGTCTGCGTTCATATCGGAGAGAGTCTATCCGGTTTGGCCAAAAAAGTAAAGACGCCTCCCGTCTTATACCAGGGAACGCAGTAGACCGCTCGTCAGTGCGAGGAATGTGGCGACGAAGGAATCCGGCTGGGTAGCAATTCCTTGTAATATATAGACTTAGAGGCGATTCGCCTATCTCGCTATTCTCATTTTCCCCGGTTTATACTATGATAAACCCTTATGGCCGATTGGGATTATGGGCTATTCTGGAAAGAAGCCTTGAACCAAATTCTCGATGAAGTGGGTGAACAGGAATTCACCCGCTGGTTTACCCTTATGGATTACCTGGGGGCAAAGGAAAACGAAATCCGCCTGGGCGTCCCCTCGGCTTTCTACCGAGACCAGATTAAACAGCGCTACCAGGAACTCATTAACGCAAAACTCCAGTATATCATCGGTAAACCCATCGCCTTAATGCTGGAGATCGTGGCCCGTCAACGAGAGGCCCCCAGTCCAAGCCCTCCCCCCTCTATGGCCCAGTGGAGGCCCGCTCCCGTGCCGAAGGACCAGGAGGCCCTGAGTCCGCCCAGCGGGAAGAAAACCCGGGCGCAACAAGAACAGCTAGGCCTTTTCCCGGATCCTCCGGTGGTGAAAAAAGCCCCCGCGTTCAAACGCCACGCCATGCTAGGGCAGCAGTACACCTTCGAAAAGTACATTATCGGGGAGAATAACAGTTTCGCCGCCAATGCAGCCATGGCCATAAGTAGAAACCCCGGCGCCGCCTATAACCCCTTTTTAATTTACGGCGGCGTTGGCCTGGGTAAGACCCATCTCATGCAGGCCATCGGCCACTACATCCATAACCATGCCCAAGGGAAGCTCATCTACACCTCGGCAGAGAGTTTTACCAATGAATTCATACAGGCTGTTCGGGAAAACCACACCTCATCTTTCAAAAACAAGTACCGCTTTATCGATCTCTTACTCATCGACGATATTCATTTTTTCGAGAACAAATGGGAGACCCAGGAGGAACTGTTTTACACCTTTAACAGTCTCTACGATGCCAACAAGCAGATCGTCTTTACCTGTGACCGGCCGGTTTCAGAACTAAAGAAGATCACCGACCGCCTGAAATCCCGATTTGAACGGGGCCTCAACGTGGACCTACAGCCGCCGAATTATGAGACCCGCTACGCCATCCTCTTATCCAAGGCCAAAGACCGCAACATCGCGGTGTCTGATGAGGTGCTTACCCTGATAAGCAAAAAAATATCCACCAACATTCGGGACCTGGAAGCGGCCCTTACCAAGCTCGTGGCGTATGCCGAACTGGTGGGGAAGCCCATAACCCTAGACATCACCCAGCAGCTCCTCAAAGACGCCTTTGCCGCCGCCCCCCGGGAGCCCAATATGTCCATGTCCATAGACAAAATCCTTGAGATTATTGCCGCGCATCATAAGATTACGCCCAGTGATTTGAAAGGCAAGAAACGCACCAAAGCCATTACCCAGCCCCGACAGCTGGCCATGTATATCATCCGGGAAATCACCCAGTATTCCACCACGGAAATCGGCCAGGCCTTTGGGGGTCGGGATTACAGCACGGTGATCCACTCCTGCCAGAAGATCGAAGAGCGGCTCCATTCAGAACCGAATCTAGATACGATCATCCAAACCCTAGTTCAGCAGATACAAGAAGAGGGCGCCAAAACCCTTTAGCCCCGTTATTGCTTGTTCGTAATAATGAGCATACCCCTTCGTAACTTTAGGCTTCCCTAAAGGCCTCCAAAAAGATCGGGGATATGTTGATAACTTGTGCATAACTCGGCCAAAAATGTGCATAACCTGTTGATAACTTGTGCATAACTCGGCTAAAAATGTGCATAACTTAGGGATAACCTATTGATAACTTGTGCATAACTTTGAGGGCTATGTGCATAACTTTGGGTAAATGTGCATAACTCATTGAGTTATGCACAAGTTATCAACAGGCAAAAACGCCGTAACTCCTTATGACATAAGGAAATCTCAGAGTTATGCACATATGCACAGCCCCTACTACTACTACTAATATTATATATATAAATTTAGTAATAGTAGTAGTTAGAAAAACACCGGCAAAAGCCCAAAAGGTCAGCTTTCAACCTTGAACTTGGAGATTTCGTTTACCAGTACGTCAATGTGCCGTTTATTTTCCCCACTTAAATCATTTACCCGCTGGACCGCAAAGTTGATTTCTTCAGCCCCACTGGCCATGCCCTGCATCCCCTGGTCAATCTCCGTGGTGATGTTTTCTAGGTTTTTGCTCTCCGTAAGAATGTCCCGGCTTTGTATCCGCATCTTCCCGGAATCCGCTTTGATGATCTGGCTTATTTCATTAAGCTGGCCGATAGCCTCAAGAATCTGCTTGCTACCGACTCCTTGCTCTTCCATGGAGCTACGGATATGCGCTTCTTGCTCTAAAACGATGTTCACGTTCTGATCAATCGCCTCAAAGCGGTCAATCACCGCATCGGTTGAGCGGGCGATGGTATCAATGGCCCCTTTGATTTTTTTAAGTACCTTGGCGATGGTGTTGGATTGTTCCCCCGAAGACTCGGCCAGTTTGCGGATTTCGTCAGCCACTACCGCGAAGCCCTTCCCGGACTCTCCTGCATGGGCCGCTTCAATGGCCGCATTCATGGACAGGAGGTTAGTTTGGCTTGCGATATTCTCCATCACCGCCGTAATCTCCAAAAGTCCCTCAGATTCTTTGGCGATCTGCTGAATATCCGCAGCGACCTCCTGCAACCCTGTACGGCCTGCGTCAGAGGCTTGGGCCAGGCGTTTGACGTTCTCGTCGTTCTTCACCAGCGTTTGGGTAACTGAGGCGATATTGGCCAGTAGTTCTTCAATGGCCGCCGAAGACTGGCTGATATGACCAGCTTGGGTCTCAATATGCTGATTCAGCTGTTCGATACTTTCGATGATCTTCCGCATGGTTTCGCTAGTCTGGCTCACGCTACCTGATTGATTTGAGGCCTGTTTCTTCACGTTCTGGATAGTGGCGGCGATTTCCGTGATGGTTATCGCGGTCTTAGTCATATTAGCGGACAATTCCGTACCGATATGAGCAAGACTTTTCGATTGTTCCTTGATATTCACCACCAAATGATGAATTTTCCCCAGAGTTTCATTGAAATGGCTGCCCATATCGCCGATTTCATCCTGTACATGGATGGTTAAGCGCTTAGTGAGGTCTCCCTCCCCCTCGGCAATATCCCTCATCATATCCCCTACCTTGATAATCCGGTTGGACAGCTTGTTGCAGGTGATGAAGATCATCAGCGCTGCGGTTATACCAGCACTGATGATGAAGATGATACTAAAACGTATAAGCCTATAGATAGGCCTTTGGATCGTTTGTAAAGGAGCCAAACTCATCACGGTCCAGGCTTTAGGGGAACTACCCAGGTAGAAGGGATAACTTACCAAAATAAAGTTATTGGTGATTACCGTAGCCGGGCGGCCGCTGCCTATGGAATCTAGCACCGTGTTCACGCCGGCTTCACCTAGTATCGACCGGGAGGTTTCCTGGAAATAGGTCCCCCACTGCTCTTTCCGGTAGTGGGCGGCGATGAGCCCGTCGTTGGCATACACCGTGGCATGACCAGTCTCGTAGGGCCGTATGGACTCGATGAGGGGCTGTAAATCGTCGATATTGAGCTGAATCCCCATGATCCCCACAATCGTCTGATCAGGCCGGATAATGGGCACCTGGATGTCGATGACCAAGGTTTGTTTCCCATTGATGATCCGGGGTGTGGGATTGGAAATGCGATCCTGCACCGAAATGCCGTTCAAGGTGTTTTGGTAGTCCGGATAGGAGGAGAAGACCACCCGCCCAGATTCCCGGTTGTAATAGGGAATGAACTGGCCCGTAGCACTCGCCCCGGTGGTGTGAGCGTACTCGGCATCCGCACCGTCGAGCATATTGGGCTTCCAGAGGGTATAAATACCCACAAAATTCGGATACGACGAGAAAAGGCTCACCAATATATCTTGATATCGGATCCGTCGGGACTCTTTTGCCACCGATTCATAACAGCTCATGATCTGCGCCAGGGTTTTCGCCACCTGCACATAGGTTTGATACCGAGACTGGATATCTTTAGCAATGGAACTGGCCAGGTTGTTCATATTTTCCTTAGCCGCGTCCTGTTGGAACGTAATGGCCCGGCTTAATATGATAATGGCAATGATGGCGATGAGTATGATAGTCAACAGCGTGTTGATTATCGCTATTCTCATACTGATTTTCATAGTGTAATGCTTACCTCACTTGTAGTTGCATAAAAATATTTCATCAAAACCGTCCCGTTGAAGGGGGAGCATACATAATAGGCGTTACGGAACCCTGGAAACCGGGGTTTGGGTTTCTCAAAGGTTCACTTTTGGTATGTTATGCCAGGTTTCCTCGTTTCAACGGCTCAGTTTGATGTGTTTTTGCATAAAATGCTAAAAATCTATTGCCTTCCCTATTCCAAAGAGGCAAAAATATACCGAAGAAAGGGCGAGTATCGGTATATACCCACCGAAAATCCGGATGAATCCACCTGTGTTATGGAAATAGGGTGTTTGTTATGGTTATAAGAACCTAAGAACCCTTACTGCCAAGCCACCTCATAGCGTAAGGGCCGCTCTAGTACCAAGAGGTCCCCTAATGGTATGGTGAAGACCCCCCGGTTTTTTGTGGCTTTCCCTCCCTGGATTACGCTGATGGTTCCGGGAAAGTCGATGGTGAGGGTGATTTTAGCCGAGGCGATCTCCTCGGCAAGGCCCTTCCCATAAACCGACTGCACCAGGGCAAGGTATTCCTTCTGGGTAAGGGTTTCCCCGGTGGCTACCGGGGCCATGAGGGCGGAAAGGTAATCCCGCACTTCCGGGGACAAGAGCATAAGGAGCTCAGGGCCTGACGAGCGATCTAAGAGGATTCGCAGCTTCCCGCCCCCGTTCTTTGGGGCTTGTTCGTAGCGTATGAAGGTATTCCCCGCCTTTTCAGGGATAGCGAGAAACGCATCCGCCCGTAGAAGGGCGATGGTTCCTTCCAAGGTAGTGGGATTCGGATTCCGCAAGGTGAGGGCGGTGATGCCCGGAGCAGCAGACATGGAGCGGCTTATGGCTTGGGCATCCAGTGCCGGAGTGGAAGCCACCCCTCCGCCCAAACGGGATAAGGAATCGATGAGGGCAGCAGCCCGAGGTTCCAAGGACGCTTTGAGGATGAGGTCCGCCGACCCCTCGCTGTGTAGCGAACCCTGCACCTGGGCGGAACAAGAAACCCAGAGGCATAAAAAAAACATACTCCCCAGCGAATTTTTACTTAAATTTTTCATTTTTCTCACTTTTTTTAATATACTTATTATGACCACTGTTCGGAAACCTTCCCGTGAAAATAGCGCCGATACTCGTATAGGCCCTAAACAACAAGACTTTTATGCGATCATTGCAACCCCCGGCCTGAGGCCCGGTCAATATAAAAGAGGTGTTTATCATGCAAGAAAACCATACCGCCCCTAGTCCTTGGGCTTTTTTAGATGCCTTCCGGGGTACGGACTTTACGGGTATATGGCCCACCCTGCCTGAAATGTTTCGGATAACCGTTTCCCGGTACGGAGAACGGTCTTGTTTCACCATTTACGAGCCGGATCGTATCAGTCTCACTTACCGGCAATCTCTGCGGATTATTATGGCCCTGGCCCGGTGGCTATACAGCCAAGGTATTCGCCGGGGAGACGCCGTGGCCGTAAGCGGCAAGAATTCCCCTGAATGGACCCTAGCGTACCTGGGTATCCTTTTCGCCGGCGCCGTGGTGGTTCCCATCGATTACCAACTGAAAAGCGAGGAAACCGAGTTGCTCCTGAGGACCGCTAAGGCCAAAATCTTCTTCGTGGACGAAGAAAAATACCCCCTTTTCGTGGCTAATCCTGGTAAGTTGAGCTGTATCGTATCCCTCAAAAAGGGGATAAGTCCCTGCGTCTACGAATTGGATGGCCCGGAAGCGGACATTCAGGAAGGGACGGAAACGGACCTCGCGGCGATCCTCTTTACCTCAGGGACTACGGGGGTACCCAAAGGGGTCATGCTGACCCACCAGAATCTGGTTTCCGATTGTTATCTTGCCCAGGGGAACCTCACCGTACTGTCTACGGATATTTTTTACGCCCTTTTGCCCATTCATCACTCCTATACTATGCTGGCGGTGTTCATCATAGCCATATCCACCGGCGCGGAAGTAGTTTTTGGCAAGCGAATGGTTACCAAAGCCATCTTGAAAGACCTCAAGGAGGCGAAGATCACCATGCTGTTAGGGGTGCCCATGCTCTTTAACAAGCTCCTCGCGGGAATTTTGCGGGGACTCAAGGGGAAAGGGCCGGTGGTTTATGGTCTTATGATGGTTTTAATGGAGGTTTCCGGGCTGATTAAGAAAGTTTTTAAGGTTAATCTGGGCAAAAAGCTCTTCGGTATGGTCCTACGCCAGGCTTCCCTTTCCACCTTGCGAATCTGCATCTGCGGGGGAGGGCCCTTAGCCCCTAGGGTGTTTCGCAAATACAATCAGTTGGGCCTGGATTTTATTCAGGGCTATGGCTTAACCGAAACTTCCCCTATCATCAATCTGAATCCGGTGGAACGGTATAAAGAAACCAGCGTTGGCAAGATCATCCCCCAAGTGGATATGAAGGTCCTTAACCCGGACGAGCGAGGGATCGGTGAAATCATCGTGAAAGGCCCCATGGTTATGAAGGGGTATTACCAGTTACCCCAGGAGACCGCCGCAGCTTTTACCCCGGAGGGCTACTTCAAGACCGGGGATCTCGGCTATCTGGACAGCGAGCAGTACCTGTACCTCACAGGCCGAGCCAAAAATATGATCGTTACCGAGGGGGGCAAAAACGTCTACCCTGAGGAAATAGAAAATGAGTTCCAGCTTTTTGAAGAAATCGAGCAGATTCTGGTCCGGGGTTTTGTGCTGGATAAAAAGATGAAGTCCGAAGGCATCGAGGCCTTGGTGTATCCCAGTCCCGAATTTTTCAAGAGTCTTCCGGAGGCCGAGCAAACCAAAGAGGCCATGCACCGCCGGATAAACCAGATCATCGCCGAAGTGAATCAACGGCTTCTACCCTATCAGCGGATCGAAAAGATGAGCCTCTTAGATGAGCCTATGGAAATGACCACTACCAAAAAAATCAAGCGGGACCGGATATAACACCGGGACGGGCATAGCGGTGGGGGCCTAGGTAATGCCCAGGGCTGACCGGGCTGCGTCTAGGCATCCCGCTTTCCTCCAGGGTAAGTGGTATATTGACCTAATAGGGCGCTTCTTTTATGATACAGGTAATAAACGCAGTAAGGAGCTGTTTCAATGAAACGGACATATCAACCCAGTAAAGTGAAGCGTAACCGAAAATTCGGATTTCGGGCCCGGATGAAAACCCGGGGCGGCCGCCTGATTCTAAAGCGCCGGCGGGCAAAAGGCCGGATCAAATTGAGTGTCTCCGACGAGAAAAAACCCTATTAGGGAGGATTTGTTCTTGGAAGGTGGGCTTTGGGCAGGGAAATCTAAGGGGTCTTTTCGGTTTCCCCGGGCTGAACGCTTAAAAAAGAGAGCCCATATTCGGGAGGTTTTTCGTAAGGGCCAAGGTCTTGGTTGTTCCGGTGCAAAGTTGTTTGTGTTGCCCAATGGTTTGTCTCATAACCGGATTGCCTTTACCTTTTCTCGTAAATTTGGTACTGCGGTGGTGCGAAACCGAGCCCGGCGTCTGGGCCGGGAAGCCTATCGTCATATCGGGTATGCCTTGAAGCCGGGGCATGATGTGGTGCTCTTGGTGTATCCGGGTAAGGATACCCTCAACGAGCGGATGGACCAGGTAAAACGCTTGTTTTCTAAAGCCGGTTTATATGAAACCTAAGTCTTTGAATCCCTTGCACGGGATATCCTGGGGAGGACGGATTCTCGTATTGTGGGGAATCCGCCTATATCAGGAGGGGATTTCCCCGTATTTCCCCCGGTGTTGCCGGTATGTTCCCAGTTGTTCAAGTTATGCCTATGAAGCGGTCCAAAGATATGGTATCTGTCGAGGTATGGGGTTGGCCGTTAAACGGCTCCTTAGGTGCCATCCCTTGGGTCCCGGGGGCTATGATCCGGTGCCCTGAAACCGGCATTTAGAAAAAAATGGAGTTCTTTGGACGAGAATCCGCTGGGTTTTCGTCCAAGTCCCATAACAAAAGCGTATTTTTTAGTTTTCTTTATTGTTTATCCTGCTTAGGCAAAGAAATATGCGGCGTATAAAGAATAAAAAATTGCTTGAGGAGTTACATGGAAAAGCGGACGTTGCTTGCGGTAGTGCTTTCAGTTTTCGTTATATCAGGGTTTTATGTGGTCCAGGGTATCTTTTTCCCACCTAGTCCCCCCCCGGCGACCACCCAAGCCGCCCCGGAGTCAAAGCCGGAAATTTCTCGGGAAGAGCCGGTTCTCCGTCCCAGTACCGCCGTTACTGAAGCGGTTGATGAAAGCCCCGTTTCAGAAGAGCGGGTTACCATCGAAACGGAATTACTACGGGTAACCTTCACC
Organism: Spirochaetaceae bacterium; assembly: GCA_031278935.1. Taxonomy (GTDB): domain Bacteria; phylum Spirochaetota; class Spirochaetia; order Treponematales; family Breznakiellaceae; genus JAIRLU01. The sequence goes on from JAITJK010000089.1 coordinate 24,611, forward strand.
AACGCGGGGGGCGACATGGTTTCGTACAAGCTCAAGGAACATACTGAAGGGGCTGAGTTTGTAGAGATGATTCTGCCCGGGACCGAGGAGCCCCACGCCTTTACGGTGGCCTTTGGGGATACCACAGCCCAGCCCACAGCGTCCTATTTTACGGTTTCTCGTCCATCGGACTATGCCGTAGCCTTTTCCCGGGACTTTACCCTGGGAACCGGGGAGCAGGGCGCCTTTCGCTTGATCAAAACCTACACCTTTAAGCCCCGGGAATATATGTTTGAGCTGACCATCCAGTTGGAGGGTGGTCATACGACGCCGGGCTTTAATTTTTCCGGCGTCGCCTATACCTTGAGTTTCGGGCCCCAGATAGGTCCGTATTTTGAGAAACTGGACCAGCGCTATGACTACCGCCATTATTATACCTATAGCAACGGCAAACAGAAGCAGGAAAAGGTAAGCGATCAGGCCCCCTTAAGGATTATGACCCGGCCCAGCTGGGCGGCCATTGCGGGAAAATACTTCACCTTTATTGCCCTGCCCTACATCAACCAGTATGACCTAGAATTTTCCACCCGTGGTGAGCCGGGGATTTCCAGCGCTTCTCGGTTCTCGGTTATCCGGCCCCCCGTAAACAGCTCCCGGACCGAGGATACGTACCGTTTTTACCTAGGCCCCAAGAACCAGAATTCCCTGGTGATCTATAACAACGGCAACAACGACTTCAATCTGCGGGATATGAATCTCCTCAAGGTAGCCAATACCAGCGGATTTCTTGCGCCCTTGGAAATGGTACTCAAGTGGGTGTTGGCCTTCTTCTACCGGATTATTCCCAATTATGGGGTGGCAATTCTCTTTCTCACTTTTCTGGTGAAAGCGCTCTTGTTCCCTTTGACCAAAAAAGGTTCCGAAGCCACCTTGCGGATGCAGGTGCTTTCTCCGAAGATCAAGGACATTCAGGCCAAATACAAGGATAATCCCACCAAGATAAACGCTGAGATGGCGGAATTGTACAAGAAGGAGGGATATAATCCCCTCGCCGGGTGCCTACCCATGCTGTTGCAGCTTCCGATTTTTATCGCCATGTACAATCTTTTCAACAATCATTTTGATCTACGCGGGGCCCTGTTCATTCCCGGCTGGATTCCCGACCTTTCCCTGCCGGAATCAATTTTTTCCTTTGCCCCGTTCCGCCTACCCCTTTTAGGGTGGAGCGATATTCGTCTGTTACCCTTTATTTATGTTGGTTCCCAGTTGCTTTACGGCAAGATCACCCAGACGCCGGATCAGCAGGGTAATGCCCAAATGAAGATGATGCTCTATGTCAGGCCTATCGTGTTCTTTT
>JAITJK010000237.1 GCA_031278935.1 Spirochaetaceae bacterium
TTATTAGTCTAGGCCTTAATGTTTCAGAAGGCAACAAAAAAATATTTTTTTTCTATAGCCCCAGTCCCCAACAGCCGATAGTCCCGCCAGAGGGGGCGGCCAATTTTATCTCTAATCAAGGAAAAGGAAAGAACCATGAAACGTATAGACCAGGGGGTTTGCGCGCCCCAAGGATTTTTGGCCGGAGGGATCCGCTGCGGCATCAAGGGAGGGTCCGCCAAACGAGACCTGGCCCTGGTGTATTCCACCGCCCCTTGTGCGTCGGCGGCGCTGTTTACCACTAACCGGGTGAAGGCCGCCAGCATAGGGGTCAGTCAGGAACATCTGGCCAAAGGCTCGGTCCGGGGGGTTATCGCTAATTCCGGCAATGCCAACGCCTGTACCGGAGCCCAGGGTATGGCTGCGGCCCGGCGCATGGCGGAACTGGCCGGGGAAGCCCTAGACATCAGCCCGGAACAGATGGCCGTAGCCTCCACCGGCGTCATCGGCGTACCCCTGCCCATCGAAACTATTGCCGCAGGAATGCCCGCCCTCAAGGCGGCCCTCCGCGCCGATGCCCAGGGCCACGAGGCGGCCCTGGAAGCCATCATGACCACGGATACCCGCAAAAAAGCCGGAGCCCTGGAAATCGACCTCGCCGGAACCCCGGTACGCCTGGGGGGTATGGTTAAAGGTTCGGGGATGATTCACCCTAACCTGGGAACCATGCTCTGCTTCATCACCACCGACGCCTGCATCTCCCCCGAATGTTTGGATGCCGCCCTGAGACGGGCGGTGCAGCGCTCCTTTAACCGGGTTACCGTGGATGGCGACACCTCTACCAATGACATGGTCCTCCTCCTAGCCAATGGCCAGGCCCGTAATTCCCGCATTCACCGCCCCGGGCCAGAAGAAGCGGCTTTCCGCGAGGCCCTGGAAAGCCTTTGCATAGCCCTGGCCCGAGACATGGCCCGGGACGGCGAGGGAGCCACCAAACTGCTCACCGTTACGGTACGGGGGACTTGGGATGAAGAAAGCGCCGCCCTTCTTGCCAAGTCCGTAGCCTCCTCAAGCCTGGTTAAAGCCGCCTGTTTTGGGGCTGACGCAAACTGGGGCCGGGTGCTGTGCGCCCTGGGCTACGCAGGACTTGCCTTCGATCCCCATGAGGTGGCCGTAGCCTTTGCAAGCCCCGCAGGGCAGCTTCAGGTCTGTCGCCAGGGTATGGGCCTCCCCTTTTCCGAGGAAAAGGCAAAAGAGATCCTCCTCGCCGATTCCATCGAGATTATCATCACCCTGGGTCAGGGCCCTGGGGAAGCCCAAGTCTGGGGCTGCGATCTCTCTTACGAATACGTAAAAATCAACGGCGACTACCGCTCCTAGGGGTATAGCAACCTATTGTTTCAACCTATACAAGTACCTGGTTTACGGGGGCTTAACCGGGTCTTGGGGTTCCGTCAAGGGGACGTGGCGGCGTAATATCCGGGAAATAACCCTACCAGTCTGATAGGCGCCGCGGCGGGTATCCTTACAGTGGCCTTTCTCACTGGTGGATGCTGAAAAAACTCGCTCATATCACCCCGGCTGATCCGCTGTAACTATAGGGGGCTTTTATGGTTTCCTTAGAAACGCTTCTGCATAAGGGTTGGGGAGATTTTACATAGGTTTCCCCTAGAGAAGGGTAATTTTTATCATTTTTATTGAACAAATGAAAGTTTTCCTAGTATTATAATAATACGGTTTTTTAGTCATAGGAAGTTATGCGAACAGTCGATTTTTTCACGCCTATCCCCCATACACTTCGAGGGATGGCGGACTTTTAGGCTAAAACACCGGCAAACTATATGATGAAGGTTGTAATATATGTGGGACATCGGTCATATCCATCGTAAAGAATACGAGATAGACACGGACCGAGCCGAACCGATGGTGGTCGCCGAAGCGCCCGGCCGGGTTCATTATCTGGGTGAACATGGAGAGCCCAAGGCGGGTTTATTCCTCTCTTCCGCTATTGACCGGTACATTCGGGTGGCGGTGAGCCCCCGGAAAGACAGTTCCCTCCGGTTTTATGCGGCAAACCTGGGGGAACGGAAACGAACTACCTTGGTGAATCTTAAGTATAAACGGGAAGACCGGTGGGCCAACTATATCAAGGTGGGGATTCACATCTTCGCCCGGCTGGGGTATCCGGTCAAGGGACTGAATTTTACCCTCCAAGGAGATATTCCCCAACATATTGGCCTTGCGTCGTCATCGGCCATAGAAGTAGCCGCTGCGGTGGCTCTGCGGGGATTTTTCCAGGTGCCCCTAAGGGATGAGGAGCTTTTAGACCAGCTTATACTTTCAGACGCCGCCTTTTTCGAGGAACATACCAATCCGATTGATTATGTCATTGCCTTAAGGGCCAGGGCCGATGAGTTTCTGCTGGTGGATGAAACCACCTTGGAAGTAAGGCGGATCCCCTCCAGTATTTCCGGGTACCAGCTCCTCATCATGGACTCCCGGGTGCCCCGCATGGGAGTACAAGAAGAGTTGCAAGAGCGGCGGCAGGATATAAAAAAGGGTCTGACCTTGCTCTCTCAAAAAAAGGAAGGAGCCAGTTTTCGGAATTTTGTTACCGCAGACCTGATTGAATCTATGGGGGATCTTCCCGAAGAAATCCGGCGGCGCAGTATGCATATCATCCAGGAGCTGAGGCGGGTGTATAACGCGGAAGAAGCCCTGACCAAGACGGATCTTCCGGCCCTTTCCAAGATTATCTTCCATTCCCATGAAAGCCTTCGGGATTTGTATGAAGTCTCTTGTCCGGAAATCGATTGGCTGGTGAAACGGGCCCAGGAAATCGACGGCGTTCTGTGTTCCCGGATGACCGGCCAGGGTTTTGGAGGTTGCACCTATATCATCATTAAAGAAGAAGCTATCGAAGAATACCGGCGGCGACTGGATGATTATGAGCGGATCTTCGGCTTTCATCCCGTGCTGTACGCAGTTAGACTTGCCGCAGGAAGCCGGCTCCTCCCGGCCTAAGGAAAGAGAAGGCCCATGAATCTCCTTATAACCAATGATGACGGCATTGCCGGGGAGGGCTTACTCCGCTTGGCAGAAGCCCTGCGCGCTCAGGGACGGCATCGTATTGTGATGGTAGCCCCAGAGTCAAACCGTTCTGGGTTTTCCCATAGTCTCTCGTTTTTATCTAGCCCCCTTTGTCTCACCCCTCAAGGGACGGATACCTGGGCCTGTTCCGGGACCCCCGCGGACTGTGTCCTGGCTGCCGTACTGGGGCTCCTCCCGGTTCAGCCCGAACTCGTGGTATCAGGCATCAACAAAGGAGCGAATATGGGGACGGACATCATCTATTCCGGTACCGCTGCAGCGGCCCGTCAAGGGGCCCTGGCGCATCTGCCCTCCGTAGCTCTTTCCTTGGCCGGGGAGGGTGTCTTCTACTGGGAGCCTGCGGTTTCCTTCGTGGCGGAACATTTGGATGCCTGGCTTGCCCTATGGAAGGCGGATACCTTCATCAATGTAAACCTGCCCAATACACCCGGTGCTCCTTTAGGTATACGGACAACCTTCCCTTCCCGACGGACCTACCAGGACCGAGTGTCGGTCTTTGACGCCCCAGACGGCAAGAAATATGGGTTTATACAATCCGGACCGGTCTTGACCGAAGCGGAAACCGGTTCAGACGCAGATGCAGTTTCCCAAAACTACGCCTCCCTAAGCCCTATCTTCTTGCACCCCGTGGTAAGTCGGTATCTCTGTCCTGATGCGCCGGAATACGCCTCGGTATCCCTGGGTCCCGCTTCAAAATAACCCGAAGACGGGGAGATTTCACTGAAGAAATTCCGAATTTTGCTAGATAATTATATATAGAGGAGTCGATTGTACAATCTGGTCTTCCGGTATCTTTATCTGGACAGGTATGGTTAGATGAGAAGGCTCTTAAGCAGTGCTCACAAGAAGGAGCGCAAGGGGGACTATTATGATGGTAACGGCAACCCGTACGGAAACATTACAAGAAGGGATTCGCCTTTTTAAGCTCAAACGCTGGGATATGGCCTTGCGGATATTTCAACAATTAGAGAGCAATACCGAAGAAGATTCTTACCTAAGTACCGAAATTGCCTACTATTTGGGGCTTTGTTATACCAAACTGGGACGTTTCGACGATGCGCTGTTCTGGCTGGAACAGGTCGTAAAGGCTGAATCTAATATCATGCGGGTATATCAATGCCGTTTGACCTTGGCCTATATTTACGTAATTACAGAACGGGCGAAAATGGCGGAATTTGAGCTGGACCGGCTTTCAGAAATCGGCTTTGAGTCGGTACAGCTCTATACGGTCTTGGCCTATTCGGCCTGTTCCGAGCAGCAGTACCAAAAAGCCGTGGAATTATATGCCAAAGCCCTGCAATTAGATAATACCAATGCCACGGCCATGAATGGCTTGGGCTATATCTTGGTGGATAAGGCCTTGAATGTAGAGCAGGGGCTGGTGTTATGCAAGAAAGCGGTGGACCTGAATCCCGACAATGCGGCCTACCTTGATTCCTTAGGCTGGGCCTATTTCAAGCATGGGGATACCGGCGAAGCGAAAGCCTGGCTACGCCGGGCTTTGGGGATAGCCTCCCTGGAATCCCAGCAGCAGGAAATCCGCAAGCACATCCGCCACGTGGCGGGAGAGACTTAATGGGAAGCTTGAAATGTATGCCCAGTCTCCGTAGCGCCTGGTTGCTTGGGGTTTTAGTGGCCCTGGGGTCTTCTCCCTTGGCAGCCCAAGAGAGCTTTGACGGCGCTGACCTGAACGCCCTGTATGCCCGGGAGGAATTTCGGCTGGGAGTCCAGGCGTATAACCGGTTCGCCTTTAACGAGTCGATCCTGTCCTTTGAGCAAGCCCTCTCCTTTCGTCCCGGAGAGCCTCTGATCATGGATTGGCTGGGCCGGGCTTATTACCGTTCCGGGCTGGAAGAAACCGCCATCCGACAGTGGCGTTCAGCCGCCTCGGCATACGATGCTGCCTCCGAGGAAGCCCTGCTCTTGGGCAGTCGGATTGAAACCGTGCGGAACCGGCGTAATCTCTTGCCCATCCTGGAAGATGGTATCCGCTATGTCGCCTCAGGTCGGTATCCAGGCCGGTATGATGCCATAACTATTTTTAAGCAGCCTACCGCCATTTTACCCTTGGAAGACGGAACCGCCTGGGTCGTGGCCTATGGAAGCAATGAACTCGTCCGTATCGATGTGAACGGCATCGTCCGCCAGCGCCAACGGGGGCCCTTGAATGGATTTGATCGGCCCTATGATCTGGCCCGGGGAAAAGACGGCAGACTGTTCTTGTCCGAATACCGGGGCGGCCGCGTGAGTGTGCTTACCAGCACCGGAGAGTGGCAATCCTACATCGGAACTAAGGGCCGGGGAGACGGTATGTTCGTGGGACCCCAGAATCTCGCCATAGACGAAGAGGGTTACCTGTATGTAGTGGATTATGGCAACTGCCGGATTTCCAAGTTTGATCCAGAGGGGACCTTTATCCTTTCTCTGGGGGCCAAAAGCCCAGGGTTTCCGGGGTTCCTCTCTCCGACGGGTATCGCGGTCCGCAACGGACGGGTCTATGCCGCAGACAGCGTTGCCAAACGGATATACGTGTTTGACCGGAACGGTATGTACCTAGGGCTCCTCATTCAGGAAGGTTTGGTCGGGCCTGAAAGCATTAGGTTTCTTGCTGACGGACGGCTCCTGGTGGCGGATACCAACCGACTGCTCCTCATTGACCCGGATTCTGCGGTCATTCAGGAAATGGGGGTTGCTGGGAACACCAAAACGCGTATCCTGGGAGCCGCTATGGACCAGAACGGTCATGTGTTAGCCGCTAACTTTCAAGAAGACGAAGTAGCGGTGATGACCCGGTTTACCGATATGGCGGCGGGTCTTTTTGTTCAGATAGACCGGGTAGTGGCCGATAGGTTTCCCCAAGTTACCTTGGAAATTTCGGTTCAAGATCGGCTCCGCAGGCCCATTTTAGGGCTGGACGGCCGGAATTTTCTTCTAAGCGAGAAAGGGTATACCGTGGCGGAGCAGCAATTTATCGGCGCCGCGTATCGGGCTGAAACCGCAGATATCGCTATCCTGATGGAACGGTCCCCTCAGACCCGGGGACTTCAAGATGATTTAGCTGCGGCAGTGCGGGATATTACCAAGAGCCTTAACGGCAACGTGGTTTCCCTCATTTCCGCCAGCGAGCAGCCTCTCAAGGAACGGATCGGTGATGCTCATTGGGTCGAAAGCGCCCGGGGAACCGGAACGACCTACACGCCGCGCTGGCGTTTTGATCTGGGCCTGCGCCTAGCCGCGACGGATCTGCTTCCGGGTGAAAAAAAACGGGCCGTGGTGTTTGTCGGAGCGGGAAACGTGGGAGAGCTGGCTTTTGAGCAGTATACTCTTTCAGAACTGGCTGCCTATCTTGCCAACAATGGCATTGTTTTTCACGGATTTATCGTAGGAGGGAATTCGGGGGATGAAGCCCTTCAGTATCTCTGTGAACAGACCGGCGGCCAACTGGTGTCCCTGTACCGGCCTGAGGGGATTGGGCCTATCATAGAAAGCATTGCGTCCCAGCCTACGGGATCGTATATCCTTAGATACCGGTCCCAGTTGCCCACAGATTTCGGCAGGGCTTATCTGCCCATAGAAGCGGAAGTGTATCTCTTAGAACGTTCAGGCCGGGACAGCACCGGCTATTTTCCACCGCTTGAATAAGGTGATCCGGGAAGAAAGCATACCCGCCATCGGGACATGAAACCGCCCCTGTCATTGCCCGGAGCATAGCAGCAAAGCAATCCACCTTCCCAGGGCCTCCTTGGATTGCTTCATTACGCTCGTAATGACGGTATTAGCGTAATTCGCGGACTTTTTGGCAGGCGGCCCCTTACCCCTCATTCACCTGGGGGGCGAGCCGATGCCCGGGAAAAAATGACTGAAAGCGCCTTTCGATATCCCCGATAAGTTTGTATTCAATGGAATCTACCAGCGCGGCCCGGCTGGCGTCAATAATATCTTCAGAAACCCCGACGGTGCTCCAGGTATTTACCCCGTCGGTGGATTCGATAAGCACCCGGACTTTGGCAGCCGTGGCGTC
>JAITJK010000093.1 GCA_031278935.1 Spirochaetaceae bacterium
TAAAGGAATGGTATAAACGGCCTTTCAAACCCCGGATATTGGCCACGGCATTGTAAATCCGGATAAAGGAAACCGGCCGGGCCGTGGGGATCACCACCAGGGATTCCGTAAGATAGGCCGGAGATTGCTTAAGCACCGCCCGGGAAATCGCAGGCTCCAAGGTGGAGGCCCCGAAAAGGTTCAAGGACGAACCGGTTTCGGTGGATACCACCAAGCCTTCAGGGGAGAAAACCTGCTGTTTGGCCGCTTCGTCCAGCCGGGGAAAGAGCCGGTTAAAAGAACGGCTCTCCCCCTGCAAAGGGGTACTCCCCAAAAAGAGGAGCCCTAAGAGAAAACCTGTGCACACACCCAATAGCTTCATAGCTGCTTCCTTATGCGTATTACCTGTTCTTGCCGCCGTGGGACGGAGGAGAAACCCCCGCCCCTAGTAGGCCCCTTTGCCCCGGATGACCGCGCCAAAGGTTTGGTATAAGATCCATAGGTCCAGCCACACGGACCAACTTTGCAAGTAATAGGTGTCAAAGGCCACCCGCTCCCCGTAGTCCGTGTCCGAGCGGCCGGAGACTTGCCATAGACCGCTTAAGCCCGGTTTAACCGAGAATATCCGCTGAAAGTCTTCACCGTACTTTTCCACCTCTCCCTGTACAATGGGCCGAGGCCCTACGAGACTCATCTCCCCTCTGAGAATGTTGATGAGCTGAGGGAATTCATCCAGGCTGGTCCGTCGAAGCAGCGCACCGATGGGCGTTACCCGGGGGTCATGCTTGAGCTTGTGGCTCGCCTCCCATTCGGCTCTGATGCCAGGGTCAGCGTCTAACAGCGCCCTGAGCCGCAGGTCCGCGTCCAGGACCATAGACCGAAATTTGTAGGCCTTGAACGGCGTCCCGCCGCGACCTAAGCGGGTGTGGCCGTACAGAACCGGCCCGGGGGAACTAATCTTTACGATGAGGGCGATGAGGAGGAACAAGGGGAGCAGTATAAGGCCCCCCAAGAGGGCCACGCTCACATCCATCACCCGTTTAATACCCCAATTCCAGGGCATTTTGAGGCGGTTACTGCTTACAAAGCCCAGGATACCGCTAAAATCCCGAATAGCCATCCAAATATTGGTGACGTTAAAAAAGTCCGGGACTAGTATGTGATAGCGAAAGGCCGCTACCGAGGTATTGAGCAGTTCCCGCAGGGTCTTCTGGTCCAGTTCAGGCATGGCCACAATGGCCATACGAATCTTAAAGCGCTCCACCAAGGCGGGGCCGATATGGGTATCGTGGATGATGGGAATATGCCGGTACGCATCCACTTCTTCGGGGTTGTTGTCCAAGATCAGCACCGGCACGTAGCCTACCCGGTCGCTTTGGAGCAAGCGGTCTGCAATCTGCCGTCCCAGGCTTCCACCGCCGTAAATCACTGCGGGGATACCGGAGAAGCGAGTTTTCCGCAGTAGCCTATGCATCATACTGCGACAAAAGAGCAAAATAAACAGGGAGCAGAAGCAACTGATGATAAAGGCCACGGAAATCGCATCGAATTCCTGGTCTTCGATGTACCGGGAAAGGATGATTCCCCCGTGAGTCATCAAGGAAGCTATAAAAATATGCTGAAGCTCTTCCGCGGGGGCCAGAGAAATTCCCGGATAGAGATTACTGAGCTGGAAAATCAGAATAAACACGGGTAAATAAGGCCAATAGGTAACGAAGGACTTGAAATTGATGAGTCCCATATCATAAAAATTCACCCAGAAGAAACCCGCTCCAAAGGAAAGCATGACCCCGACTAAATCGGATAGAATTAAGGCCCCGGCAATAAAAGCGGAACTCGTCCGGTGGTAACGTAGCCGGTACCAGTGCTCAAAATCGGCTAAGGTCATAGCTCTACCATGCTGGAAAACCGTTCTTTTGACAAGCACCACCATCTGCCCTGGAGACGTATTAGAGGGCCCGGTGCTTAGGGATACCGGCCCAGGGCCCTTCCCCACCTGCTACCCGAGGGTAGGGTCAGACCCCGTAAACCTCTGGCCTACCCACCCTAGAACTTTAGGCCAGAGGTCCCGGGTAGACAAGAAAGCCCAGGGCTTCCAGACGCCGCCGGTGGACGACCAGGCGCCGGGTGAAGTCCGCGAAATCCTTGGCCTCCCGAGGGGTCCAAAGGGATTCGGCCAGGGCGCAGATCCGGGGGAAAATCATATACTCGGCGATCCGCCCCCCATAGATGAGTTCTGACCAAAGGTTTCCCTGGCCCCCTAGAACCAAGGCCGCTTCGGCGGCGCTCATTTCCGGGCTGACCGGATCCATCTGGTAGCACTGGGCCACGGTGGCCACCGGGTACTGACCGATCTCCTCGCTGTCCGACGACTGGCGATAGTCAAAATAGCAGCCCTCCGTATTGGGGGTCATAATCACCCGGTGCCCTTTGCGGCTGGCCCTAAGCCCCCCGGAACGGCCCCGCCAGGACATGACCACCGTATCCTGGGGCAAAGGATATGAGGCGGAATCTTCCAGAATCTCGTCCCAGCCAAGGGCAATCTTACCCCGAGCGGCTAGCATCTGGACCAGGCGGACGGTGATCCAGCTTTGCAGCTCCTGGGGTTCCCCCAGTCCCGTCTCTTGCAGCCGTTTTTTGCACTTCGGACAGGCGTTCCAACGCTTGACCTTGACCTCATCCCCGCCGATATGCACCCAGGGAGCGGGAAAAAGCTCGGCTAGAGTGTCGAAAACTGCCTCGGCCAGAGCAAAGAGGCCGTCATTACCGGCGCATAAGACGTCCTCGAAGACGCCGAACCGGTCTTCCACCCGGTAGGGGCCGCCGGTGCAGCCTAAGCCCGGATACGCGGCCAGAATGGAACTGGCGTGTCCCGGGAAGTCCACCTCCGGGATGACCTGGATATGCCGGGACGCCGCATAGGCCACCACCTCCCGGATATCCTCATAGGTATAGAAGCCGCCGCGGTAGTGCTGGTTCTGCCTTCGGTACTCAAGCCGCTTGGCGCCGATCTCCGTAAGCAGGGGATAGGCTTCCACAGGCAAGCGCCAGCCCTGGTCATCGGTCAAGTGCCAATGGAACCGGTTGATATGGTGCAAGGACAGGGCGTCTAGGAGCTTTTTGATGAAGCCAACCTGGTAAAAATGCCGGGAACAATCTAACATAAAGCCCCGCCAGGGAAAACGGGGGTAATCCTCCACCTCCGCACAAGCTAGGGTAAGCCCCGCCTCCGTCCTAGACGAGAGCAACAACTCCCGCAGGGTCTGGAGGCCGTAGTAAGCCCCGGCAGGCTCGGCGGCACTGATGCTAATCCCCTGGGGGCGTATGTCCAGCCGATAGGCCTCAGGTCTTAGGCTTGCCGCTTTATCCAGGCGTAGGTACTTTGCCCCAGGATCGGCCTTGTCCGGTTGCATTGGGTATGAACGCATCTGTTCTTCAAAGGCGTGTATTTCCCGCTGAAAGGCCGGATCCCCCTGCGGGGCCGGCAGGGCCGGCGACGTAAACGCCCCCGGCTGGGGGCACACCGCTACGGGCCGGGGAATGAGGGTTATGGATTCATGCATGGGAGCTCCTTAATACCGCATAGGCTTTACGGTTACAGCGGGGAACCGCAGAAACCGCCACAGGTCTCTCCCCAGCATAATGCATCCCTCCTCAAACCACAAGGCCTGCTGCCATTGGTCATAGAAGCCTATGGCAAAGGTGAGGATCCAAGGGATGTAACAATCCACCCGAGGATCCACTGCACCGGATTACTTCGCTGCCCTCACTATGACGGTACGGTTCAGGGGTGATTGTGCCCGCGCCGCAGCGGATGTTCCCTTTGCTCCGGCGGGCCCCGGGTTTACACCCGATAGGTTTTTGATCCCTCCGCGAAACTGAAGGTCTCTACTTCCTCAAGGTCAATATAAAAAATTTTGAAAACCGGATTGTCCGGGGTTTTGTAAATACCTTTTATGCTGGGGTTTTCATCGAGCGCGCGTGCTTTCAACACCGGGTCTTCAACAAAAACCGCCTTGCCGTTCACCGATAAAACGGGGTTAAAATCCTGGGGATACACACAGAAGGACACCTGGGGATTTGCCTTGAGCTGGGCATATACGGGTTTTTCGCTGCTCGTGCAGAAATACACCTTATTGCCCTCCGAAAACAGGTATTGAAATACCCTGGTTTTTATTTTGTTTCCCTCTGCCGTGGCTAAAACCCCCGCAGGATTTGCCTTTAAGATTGCCGCAACATTAATCATAGCGGACCTCCAGAAAAATTGTTTTAGTGCTTGTACTTTTCAGCACCTAAGGATACAATACTACCGTAAGTACCATAGTGGCAATATCCACTTATATAAAGGGGTAGTATTTTCTGAGTGCCTTAGTATATTTTGGTAACTATTGGAGGCTTGTATGCTGAAACGCTTTACTGTGCCCGATTGTCCGGTTGAAATTACCCTTATGATGGTGGGGGACCGTTGGAAAATATTGATTGTCCGTGAGTTATTGACCGGAACGAAACGTTTCGGTCAATTAAAAAAAGGACTTACCGGGATTTCACAAAAAGTTCTGACTGACCATCTCCGCATTATGGCAGAAAACGGCCTGGTGAACCGCAAGGTCTATGCAGAAGTTCCCCCACGGGTGGAGTATTCTCTAACCGCCTTAGGCCAAAGTTTAACAACCATTCTCGATGCCATGGGGCAATGGGGAGAAGAGTTTAAGAAAAACCTGTGGGGAAATAATTTTTGTGGGAAATAGGGGAGGGCCTTTAGGTCCGGATTGGTGCTTATAAACCGCTTTGCTTCCGTACCCTGCGGCCTTATATACCTCCAGGGCAGATGGGGGGTATACTGGGAGATATGAGTACCACCTATATGGCGTCCTTAAATCCGGGGTATGGGTATGGGTTTATCCCCGCCCCGTACCTGCCGCCGGGGGAAGATGAGTATTACCTGCGAAACCAGCAGCTTAAGGCTTTGTATCCCTCCCAAGGCCCAGGCCTCCCAAGCCGGCAGTCCCGTTATCGACCCTTAAGCTCTGAGGAAATCCGTATCCTGGAAGCCCAGGACAATACCTGCCCAGCTTGGCAGGATATATGGGTAAGCGACGGCTTTAATCCCTGGGCGGTTAAGCACTGCACCTTTGCAGGCTATGTCCGCATCGGCGCCCTACCGCCGGGATTCCTGCGCTGCCACGATTATACCCTGCCCGTGGGCATCACCCATAGCCGTATCATCGCCTGCGACATCGGTGACCGGCCCGCCATCCACGACTGCCGGTATCTCTCCCACTATATCATCGGCGATGAGGTTATCTTGAGCTCCATCAACGAAATGGATACCACCAATCATGCCAAATTCGGCGAGGGCATCCTCAAAGACGGGGAAGATGAGGAAACCCGGGTGTGGATTGACCCTCTAAACGAAGCCGGGGGCCGCAGCGTACTGCCTTTCCGGGGAATGATCCCTGCGGACGCCTATCTCTGGGCGGTGTACCGAGAAGATACGAAACTCATGGCGGCCCTGAAAGCCATAACCCAAGGGGCCGCAGATCCTCGGCGGGGCTATTATGGGACCGTGGGCCACGGAACGGTCATTAAACACTGTAAGACCCTGAAAGACCTGGAGATTGGAAGCAAGGCCTATATTAAAGGGGCCCATAAGCTTAAAAATTTGTCCATCCAATCCAACAACGAGGAACCGACCCAGATCGGGGAAGGAGTTGAGCTGGTCAACGGGATCATCGGTTACGGATGCCGGGTGTTCTACGGCTGCAAAGCCGTGCGCTTTGTGCTGGGGAATAATTGCAACTTGAAATACGGGGCCCGACTGATTCACTCGATCCTGGGAGATAATTCCACGGTTTCCTGCTGTGAAGTCCTGAATAACCTGGTGTTTCCCGGTCATGAACAGCATCATAACAACTCCTTCCTTATTGCCGCGATGATCCTGGGGCAGTCCAATATGGCCGCCGGGGCAACGGTGGGGTCGAACCACAACAGCCGGGGCAATGACGGAGAAATCATCGCGGGCCGGGGATTCTGGCCGGGCCTTTCGAGTACCTTGAAGCATAACAGTCGCTTTGCCAGCTATACCCTGATCGCCAAGGGCAATTATCCGGCGGAACTGCATATCCCCTTGCCTTTCTGCCTGATTACCCACAGCGCCGGCACCAAGGAACTCGAGGTCATGCCCGGATATTGGTGGATGTACAATAGGTACGCCCTGGAACGGAACAGCTGGAAAAGCCGTGCCCGGGACAAACGACGGCAGCCGGTGCAGCATATCGAGACCGCTTACCTCGCCCCGGACACCGTGGGTGAAATCATCCGGGGCTTGGCCTTGCTGGAAGACTGGGCCCACGCCGCAGGATACGCGCACCTGGACGAGCTCCCCGAAGACGCCCCCTTGCGGGTAGGGAAACGGACCGTGGAGCGGTCCAACCGGCCGGTGCGGATCATTAAACCCCGGCAAGGGGCGCAGGCCTACCGGGAAATGTTGTGCTACTACGCCGTAAAGACCCTGGTAGACTTTTTTGCCCTCCCTGAAGGCTCGGTTCCTCCGGGGGAAGGGGATTTTCTTCGGTTTCAAGCCGCCCACCCTGAGCCGGGACCCCTAGAGTGGGTTAATCTGGGGGGGCAGCTCGTCCCCGAAGCCAAGGTCGAAGCCCTTAAAGCGGCTATCCGGGAGGGGGAAATCGCTTCATGGGAGGATATTCATGGCGTCTATCACCGGTTCTGGAGGTCATACCCCCTGGACAAGAGCCTCAACGCCCTACAGGTCCTGCGCTGGCTGCGCGCCCCGGGAGATGGCCCCCTCACCC
>JAITJK010000044.1 GCA_031278935.1 Spirochaetaceae bacterium
ATACCCTTGGGCAATACCTATATGCGAAAAGCCTTGGAAAAAGCCTACTCGGTGATGCATACCCTCAATACCTGGGAAGGGGCCGGTTCCTATGAGCCTTGGATTTTGCTGCTCACCGACGGCGAGGAAACCGAGCAGCCGGTAGAGCAAATCAAAGCCACCGTAAACGAACAGGTTCAACAGATGCGGGATGAGGGAATCGGCATGGGGGTTTCCACGGTCTCCTTCAGTAAAGATGCGGATAGAACCCACATGAACCGCATAGCCGAACTTGGCGGCGGATCCCATCTTTTTATCGAGCAGGAGGACCTACTTCCCTCCACGCCCCGCCTGGCCGTCCTGGTGATTGAGCAAACTGCCTTACAGGATTACCTTACCCAGGTATGGAAAAACACGGAATTTGATATAACCGTGGTCTTGAAGGAGGGGGTATCCCTGAACGAAGACACGCTGAAGCCCTATAATGGGAAGCTCCCGGCCATACAAGACTGCGAGCTGGTATATTCTCAGGTAAAACTGGGGGATTTATTGGCCGTGGATGTTTCATTAAGCGAGGAACTAGTGCAGGAGAAAGGGGCGATCCTCTCCCTTTCTATTACCAGCAGAGATAAAAGCTTTTCCCTCTTGGAGAACTATCCTCTCTCGTTGAACCATCCGGTGGTAGCGGAATACAAAAGAACCCTCGTCACCTTTAGCATTAGGGGAGAGAAAAAATGAAAAGCTTATGGGTCCTTCTTACGGTTGCCCTGCTCGCCGGGTGCGCCTCTTCCAAAGCCCTAGAAGATGAAAACACTGAATTACGGCAAGAAAATAACCGTTTGCAGGAACAGATAAGCAGCCTGGAAGGGCAGAAACAAGAACTACAGAAGCGTATCGAGGAGTTGGAGAAGCGAATCCAGGAGCTTCAAACGCGGATACAGGAGTTGGAACAAGAACTAGCGCGCCTTGAAGCTCAAGGGGGAGGAGATCAGGAAGAGCTTGCACGACTTCAAATGCAGCTCCAGGAGCGGGATAAGCGGATAGCGGACCTTGAACAAATGATAGCCCGACTGGAACAAGTGATCGCCCGTCTTGAAGTCCAGGTTCGTAAGGGCGATTTTGACCGGGTACTGTACGCACAAATACTTGAGGATGTATATAAGGAAAAAGTAGCCCTGGAGGCCTGGAATAAGGCCCTGCGAGAAGATCTGGAAGATACCCTGGAAGAACTGCATGACCAGCGCTTTATGAACAGCAGTTCGAAGGAGGAAGCGCTTCCTCAATAGGCTCCACCGCAGGGGCAAGGGGTGTCGTGGTGAGGAGCGAAGGGACGAAGCTATCCGGCCTGCATCCACTGGGCTGGATTACTGCGCTATGCTTGCCCATACACGCTTCTCAATACAGAGGCTTTTCCGGTATACTGGAGCCTGAGTTGTCGCAACCCACGGCGATGCATTATGTTATAGAGGAGTAATCAATACTATGAAAGAAACCTGTCTCCTGTTTGCCCAGTACCATCAAGAGGCTAATCAAAAGGTCCTTTCCGTGCTCAGGACCCTTACCCCGGAAGAACGGGAAAAAGCACGAGGAAGTTACTATGGGAGCCTTTCCGCCTTGGCCCGGCATATCGTCGAAGGGACCCGCTTTTTGCAGGGACTCCTCAAGGGGACTATCGGCCATAAAACCCCCCAGGTTTTCGCCGCCCAAGAAGTCCTTGCCATTCCCCAGGATACGGCAGAGGACGCCCAGTGGAACGCCTTGGCTACGGCTTTTGAAACCCTGGATGCGGGGCTCATCCAACTGGTATCCGCCCTTGAGGAGCCGGATTTCTCTCTTCCCGTGCCTATTCAATGGTATGGGGGAAACCCCGCTACAGTCCCCGTGTATTTTCTCCTGCATCAGCTCATCATGCACGGCGTCCATCACCGGGGCCAGATTTCCCAAATCCTGGACGAACTAAAGATAGACAACGATTATTCTGGCATTAACGTGGCCCTGTTACCGCTTCCCTGATTCTAGAGCATTGTATGACGGATACGGAAATTCTAGGCCATATTGACCATACCCTGCTTAAAGCGGACGCTTCCTGGGAAGCGATCCATAGCCTTTGCACCGAGGCGGTGCAGTATAAGACCGCTTCGGTATGCATCCCTCCTTCCTACGTTAAGCCAGTTCACGAAGTCTTTGGGACGCAGTTGACCCTTTGTACGGTGGTGGGCTTTCCCCTGGGCTACAGTGTAGGGGCGGTAAAAGCTGCGGAAACTGCCCAGGCCCTTGCTGATGGAGCCGCAGAAATTGATATGGTGATCCCTATCGGGGACGTGAAGAACCGCCGTTTCGACCGGGTCCTGGAGGAAATCACCCTGCTCAAGCGGATTGTAGGGGACCGGATCCTCAAGGTGATTGTGGAGACCTGTTATCTCACAGAGGATGAGAAGATACGCCTCTGCGACCTGGTTACCCAGGCCCAAGGGGACTACATCAAAACTTCTACGGGATTCGGTACGGCTGGGGCGGCCCTTGAGGATATTCACCTGTTTAAGAAATATATCGGCCCCCAGGTTAAGATCAAGGCTGCCGGGGGGATCCGGACGCGGGAAGACCTGGAAGTCTTTTTGGCTGCGGGTTGCGACCGCATCGGTACAAGTTCCGCTGTAGCCTTGTTACGGGGGAGGAGCGCATAATGCGGCAGGCCTTAATTTTATGCGGCGGCTGGGACGGCCATGAGCCACAGCTCATTAGCCAACGGTTCAAAGGGTTCCTTGAATCCCAGGGCTTTACCGTTACGGTAGCGGCTTCCCTGGAGGTGTTGGAAGATAAAGAGCGGCTTATGGCCTTAGACCTCTTTATCCCGGTGTGGACCATGGGGCCGGAACTCCCCAAGCCCTATTTTGAGCCCTTGCTGGAGGCCATCGGTTCCGGGGTGGGCCTAGCCGGTTGTCATGGGGGTATGTGCGACGCCTTCAGGGCCAATGTGGCCTGGCAGTTCTTGACCGGCGGTAACTGGGTGGCCCATCCAGGCTGCGATGGTACGCCCTACCAGGTGAACATCAAAAGCAGCTCTAACCCCCTCACCGAGGGAATCAGGGATTTTGATGTGGTTTCGGAGCAGTATTACCTGCACGTGGACCCGGCAAATGAAGTACTGGCTACTACCCGTTTTCCTACGGTTCCCTGGTACCATAGCGCCAACGGTGTGGTGGATATGCCAGTTATCTGGACCAAGAAATGGGGGCATGGCCGGGTGTACTATAATTCCCTAGGACACCATAACGATGTGTTTGCCATTCCCGAAGCCTGGGAACTCATGAAACGGGGTCTCCTCTGGGCTGCGGAGGGTAAAGGGATCGCGGTGGAGCAGGGGCTTCGGGCGGATATATTTAAGAACGAACAAGGGATGTATTAGGCGCCAGAAGAAGGGAGAGAAGCAATGGGGAAAAAGCGTATCGGTGTGATAGGGGCGGGAAAAATCAGCGGGATTTATCTCCAGAATCTTATGGGTATGTTTGGGCAAGAGGTCATCCTCACCGGGATAACTGACCTTGTGGAAGAACGGGCAAGGCAGGCCGCTGAGGCGTATCACCTCCACTGTTTCAAGAATGCCCAGGAGCTTATCGCCTGTGCTGAGGTGGACATCGTCCTCAACCTCACCCAGCCGCAGCATCATTATGCAGTTGCCCTGGCCGCAGTACAGGGAGGGAAACCGGTGTACAACGAAAAGCCCCTCTGTGTAAGCCGGGAAGAGGCTGCGACCCTCTTAGGGGCTGCCCAGGAACAGCAGGTGCGAGTAGGCTGTGCGCCGGATACCTTTCTTGGCTCCGGGCTCCAGACCTGCCGCGCCCTCATTGATGAAGGTGCGATAGGTCGCCCCATAGCAGCGGTGGCCTTTATGATGAACCACGGCCATGAGCACTGGCACCCGGATCCGGCCTTTTACTATAAAACCGGCGGCGGACCGCTTTTTGACATGGGGCCTTATTACTTAACCGCCTTGGTGAACCTTTTAGGCCCCATCGCCCGGGTTTCCGGTTCCGCACAACAGGGTTTCAAAACCCGGACCATCACCAGTGAACCCTTGAAGGGCGAGACCATCACGGTGGAGGTCCCTACCCATGTGGTGGGGGTCTTGGATTTTGTTTCCGGCGCCGTGGGAACCATCATCACGAGCTTCGATGTGTATGCTCATTCCTTGCCGTTCATCGAAATCTACGGTACCGCAGGAGCCCTAAAGGCGCCGGACCCCAATACCTTTGGCGGTCCGGTGATGATCCGCCGGGCTGGAGAAGAGACCTGGTCGGAGGTTCCCCTGCTATCGGGCTTCCCGGAAAACAGCCGGGGCCTGGGGCTCACCGATATGGCCCAGGCCTTCAGTGAAAACCGGCCCCACCGGGCTTCAGGGGAACTGGCCTTTCATGTGCTAGAGGTGATGCAGGGTATCCATGAGGCCTCTGCATCGGGCCGGTATTACCTGGTGCAGAGTGTCTGCTCCCGGCCTGAACTCCTAGCTCCATAGGACTTGTGGATTTGACTTTATCTCGCATCGAGAGTATGATACCTTTTAGTGCCGTGGTTTAAGCTATGAAATACAGGGGAGCTCCATACAAACGCAAAGAGCTTTGAAGAGAAAATTACACGACCTAAGGGGGAGAAAAGGGAAAGAATGGGGAATCGCTCATTAGTACAGAAAGGACTGAGTATATACACCGACGGAGGCTGCTCCGGTAATCCTGGGCCGGGAGGTTGGGCCTACGTCATCGTGGAGATCAAATCCACGGCCCGAGGCATTGCCGGGGAGGACAAGACCGGCGTACCCAGTATCATCGCCGAAAAATGGGGGGCTGCACGGAATACCACCAATAACCGGATGGAATTAAGCGCCGCCATAGCCGCATTGGAAGCCTTGTCCAGTTTAAACATACGCGCGCGACCTATCACGATCTACACCGATTCCCAATATGTACACCAGGGCATCAGCGTATGGATTCACGGGTGGAAAAAGAACGGCTGGCGGACTAGCGAAAAGAAACCCGTAAAAAACAAGGAACTCTGGGAACGGCTGGATAAACTGACGGAAGATTTTTCCCTTACTTGGGAATGGATTAAAGGCCATGCGGGTAATGAATTCAACGAGCGCTGTGATCGGATGACCCAAAGAGCCATAGCCTCATTATAACCGGGCCGCCCCGCTTGTATGGGGGGGCGTAAGCCTTCTTAAAAAGGCGCGGCTCCTCTTGTTTATCGCCTATCCCTTCCCCATTCCCGCTATTTCTTATATCCTTAATATCTATACATAAAGGAACATTGGAAATGATACATGGAGGAACCCTATGAAGTTAAATCGGTTCGGGGACTATGGGGGGCAGTATATCCCGGAAACCCTGATGAACGAGATACACCGCCTGGAAAAGGCCTATGCCTTTTTTAAGGAAGATCCCGTTTTTAAGGGGGAACTAGACGCCTTACTTAAAGATTATTGCGGAAGGCCCTCCCATTTATATTACGCGGAAAAGATGACCCGGGACTTAGGGGGCGCTAAGGTATACCTGAAACGAGAGGATATGAACCATACTGGGTCGCATAAGATCAACAACGCCTTGGGCCAGGCTCTGTTGGCCCAAAAAATGGGTAAGACCAGGCTCATCGCGGAAACTGGGGCAGGCCAGCACGGGGTTGCCACGGCTACCGCCGCCGCGCTCTTAGACCTAAGCTGCGAGGTCTTTATGGGTGAAGAAGATATGGAGCGCCAGAGCCTCAACGTCTACCGAATGCGGCTCTTGGGCGCTCAGGTCCACCCAGTAAAGACCGGTACCCGTGTTTTGAAGGATGCAGTGAATGAGACCATGCGGGATTGGGTGAGCCGGGTGGAAGATACCCATTATGTGCTCGGTTCAGTGATGGGGCCCCATCCCTTTCCTACAATGGTTCGGGATTTTCAGCGGATCATCGGCAAGGAAGCTCGGCAGCAGATACTGGAAAAAGAAGGCGCTCTCCCCCAGGCGGTGATTGCCTGCGTGGGTGGGGGCAGTAACGCCATGGGCCTCTTCTATGATTTCATTCCCGACATGACGGTGAAGCTCATCGGCTGCGAGGCTGCGGGGAAGGGCCTCGATACGGACCAGCATGCGGCGACCTTAAGCCGAGGGCGGGTGGGGATTTTCCACGGGATGAAGTCCTATTTCTGCCAGGACGCGGAGGGGCAGATTGCGCCGGTGTACTCGATTTCCGCAGGGCTCGATTACCCGGGTATAGGGCCGGAACACGCCTATCTACACGACACAGGCCGAGCGGACTATGTGCCGGTTACGGACGAAGAAGCGGTAGCGGCTTTTGAGTACCTGGCTGCTATGGAAGGAATTATACCGGCTATTGAAAGCGCTCATGCCCTAGCCCATGCCTGCAAACTGGCGCCTACTATGGATAAAGCGGGGAATGTCATCATCGGTCTTTCCGGGCGAGGGGATAAGGACGTGGCCGCCATTGGCCGGTATCGGGGGATTTCGATTTATGAGTAGCAGGTTGCAGGAGGCCTTTGAAAAGGCCCAAGGACACAAAGCCTTTATCGGGTTTGTAACCGGGGGGGATCCTTCCCTGGAAAAGAGCGAGGAATTTATTTTAGAAATGGTCCGGGCGGGAACGGATATTGTCGAGATAGGGATACCCTTTTCGGATCCCATTGCGGAAGGCCCGGTGATTCAGGAAGCTAACCTGCGAGCCCTTAAAGCCGGAACCACCTTGGAGGGGATCTTTGGCCTAGTGGAAAAGTTGCGCCGACAGACTCAAGTGCCCTTGGTGTTTCTCACCTATCTGAATCCGGTTTTTCAGTATGGGTATGAGCGGTTTTTTAAACGCTGTCGTTTATGTGGGGTGGACGGTATCATCGTCCCGGACTTGCCTTTTGAAGAGCAACAGGAAGTGCAGGTTTTTTCGGATCCCCAGGAGGTGGATATGATTTCCTTGGTAGCTCCGACTTCTGCGGCCCGGATACAAGAGATTGCGCTAGCAGCCCGGGGCTTTCTGTATGTGGTATCTTCTTTAGGGGTTACTGGCGTGCGGGGGAAGATCGAGACGAATCTTGCAGGCCTCATTGGAGCGGTAGGCCAGGTGAGTAGCATACCTGCGGCAGTAGGATTTGGTATCCACACCCCAGAACAAGCGGCATCCATCTGGAAGTTTGCTGACGGGGTTATCGTGGGTAGCGCCATTGTGAAGCTGGTTGCCCAGTATGGTGCCGATGCGGGTCCGCATATTTACGAATACGTCCGGAGCATAACCACCACCCGACGTGGAGGCGAAGAAGGGCTGCGTGGTGCGGGATAAAGGCACACTCACCTACCTGAGCGTATTGAGCCTAAGAGGCAGGCTTAATGCCCCCTGTGGTAGCGGTGATTCAGTCGATGCGTTCCTCCCTTCAGGCCCGCCTGCGGGTTTAAGGCCCCTTATCCAGGCGCCGGGACGAAAGACCGAGGAAATAGGGGCAAAAAATTGGGGAGGGGCGGCGGTTCCTCGTACTGGGGTCTGACCCCAATGCCCAGCTCTCCCATCCCCGCACCTGCATCCCCCGACGGCTCCCCTGCCAGTATCCGCGAGGCATACCGGTCCCCCCAGATATGCCCCTCCCGGCCCGCAGCCTGGTTGTAGCGTTGGGCAAACACCTGTTTCAGCCATTTCATGATAGCCGGAAGTTGCAAGCCCTCCTCAGGCTTGATATAGAACCTCAGCCTATCATCGGCGATACACAGTCCGCGAAGCTGGAACACAAACCGTTTTTTCGTTTCCCGGAAGACCTGAGCAAACAGGGTCAAAGCCTTATGATGACGGAATAGGGGTTCCCGGTTATTGATGCGGGTGCGTATCTCGTACCACACCCCGTTTTGGAGCGAACGCGAAGGTCTCATAGCACATAGTATGGGTCGGAGATATGGTTTTGCTTTAATCAGTCCGGGAACTTTTGTAGCCGCAGAGGGCAGAATAGGTATTGTTCTTTTAACTATCCTCATTGATAAAAAAGAGTTTTATCCCTTCATTCGGGAAACGGCGTTTTATTTTCCCCACAACAGCTTTTACCATTTCTGCATCCTGATTAGTCAAAT
>JAITJK010000160.1 GCA_031278935.1 Spirochaetaceae bacterium
CCCTGAAGTCAACGCCCCTCAAAACCGATAAGTCCGTGGGGATTATTGGCGCAGGGCCTGCGGGGATAGCCGCTGCGGTATACCTCAGGAGAAACGGCGTACCGGTTAAGGTCTATGAAAAACGGGATACGGCCTATGGCATTGTCCGGCATGTTATTCCTTCTTTCAGGATCAAGAATGAGGTAATTGATCGGGATTTGCAGCTGGCAGAAAAGATCGGGGTAGAGTTCGTGTTTGGGGTGGACGAGGGGTATTCCCTTGCCAACCTTAAAAAGGATCACGCCTTTGTGGTGCTTGCTACCGGGGCCTGGAAAGCGGGTAGTTCTCCTCTCAAGGAGGGAGATACCATGGATGCCCTCCAATTCTTGGAAGCCTTCAAATCTTCCGGAGGCGCTTTAGACTTGGGCAAGCAGGTGGCGGTTATCGGCGGTGGAGATGTGGCCATGGACTGCGCCCGGGCGGCGAAACGGAACCCGGGGGTCGAAAAAGTAAGCATCGTATACCGGAGGACCAGGGATTTTATGCCTGCCCAAGCGGAAGAACGAGAAGGTGCCTTAGCGGATGGTGTGGATATCATTGAACTGTGCGCCCCGGAGACTTTTAAGGCGGGGATACTGCGCTGTGAAGTGATGCGCCTAGGGGATTACGACGCATCAGGAAGACGGAGCATCGTCGGTACGGGGACTCATGTAGAACTTCCCTTTGACCGGGTCATTGGCGCGGTAGGCGCCCAGGTAGATACCGTCTTGTTTGTCCAGAACGGCATAAGCCTGAATCCTAAAGGTTTTCCGGTACTGAATACCGCCCTGGAAAGTTCTGTGGCCGATGTCTACATTGCTGGGGACTGCAAGGCTGGGGCGGCCACCGTGGTTAAGGCGCTGGCGGACAGTAAAACCATAGCCCAGGACATTTTACGGAAACTCAAGATTCCCGGTGATTTTGTGCAGGTGAACCTCCAGTCGGATAAAAAGGCCCTGTATGCCAAGAAAGGTATCCTGGCTACTTCGTTGCCGGAAAATACCGATGCCTACCGGTGTCTTTCCTGCGGGGAAATTTGCGAGCTTTGCTGCGACGTATGCCCGAACCGGGCAAATGTTATGGTAAACCCCGCATCCTCCTTGAGCGCGGCGGACCATCAGGTGGTACATATCGATCGTATGTGTAATGAGTGTGGAAACTGTGCCATCTTCTGTCCTCACCAAGGGGCCCCCTATAAGGACAAGTTCACGGTGTTTTCCTGTGAGGAAGATTTTACCGACAGTCAGAACACGGGTTTCTTGTCCCTCGGCGGGGAGAATTTTAAGGTCAGGCTTGCGGATAAATCGGTAGTTACCTGGTGTGGGGAACCGGGAGGCATCCCCCAAGACGTGGCCCAGATGATCCGGCTGCTTACGCAGACCTATAGTTATATGGTAACGGAGGTATAATCTATGCTTTTAATTGGAAATGGAAAGGTCGTTACGAGGGACGACGTGTGCCCGTTTATTGAAAATGGCGCTGTGGCTATTGACGGTACGGTAATAACCGAAGTAGGTGAAACCGGCGTCGTCAAGGCAAAATACCCGGAGGCTGAGTATATCGACGCCCGGGGCCGCATAGTCATGCCCGGCTTTATCAATACCCACATGCACTACTACAGTACCTTTGCCCGGGGTATGAGTCTTGGGGGTAAACCGGCTACTACCTTTGGGGAAGTACTACGGGGACTGTGGTGGCGGCTCGACAAGCAGCTCACCCTGGAGGATGTGTATTACAGCGCTGTGGGGCCCATGATTGACGAAATCCGTTCTGGGGTTACCTCGGTGATCGATCATCACGCGAGCCCCTATGCCATAGAAGGGAGTCTCTTCAAAATTGCTGAGGCCGCCCAGCACTTCGGTATTCGCAGCAACCTCTGTTACGAGATTTCCGACCGGGATGGGGAAGCCATAAAAGATGCGGGTATCAAAGAAAATGTAGATTTTGCGAAGTACTGCAAGGCTCAAAATACCGATATGCTGAAAGCCCTTATCGGAATTCATGCCCAACTCACAGTCAGTGAGAAAACCTTGAATCAGTGTCTCACCGCTGCCGCCGGGGTGGGTGTGGGATTTCATATTCACGCGGCGGAGGGTATCGAAGACGTGGTTGATGCCCTGGCCAAATACAATATGCGGGTCATTGAACGGCTCCATCACTATAAGGTGCTTTCAGACAAAAGCATAGCGGTCCATTGTATCCACATCACCCAAGAAGAGATGGATATGCTCAAAGACAGCAATGTTGCGGTAGTCCATAACCCTGAGTCGAACATGGGCAATGCCGTAGGAGTTTCGCCGGTTATGGCCATGCTCAAGAAAGGTATCCTTGTTGGTTTGGGTACTGACGGCTATACTGCGGATATGACCGAATCCTATAAGGTTGCGGCGATTTTACATAAGCACGCCGCTCAGGTCCCTTCGGTGGCCTGGGTGGAGCCGCCTCAAATGCTTTTCCAAAATAATAAGAGGATTATGGAACGCTTCATCCAGGGTAAGGTAGGTGTCCTCAAAAAGGATCACTATGGAGACCTCATCATCGTGGATTATAAAGGGCCGACGCCGATAAATGAAAACACGATCAATAGCCACATCCTCTTCGGTATCACCGGTAGACATGTGGATACCACCATCATCAACGGCAAAATCGTGATGAAAGACCGGGAACTGGTGGGGATCGATGAAGAAGGGCTTTTGGCAAAATCCCGGGAACAGGCCCTGAAGTTGTGGAAACGGATTTAAAATAAGTTTGCTTAAGTTCGATGGTGGTTGATAAGGTATTATCGGACCTCATTATGCTTTGAGGCTTACTCCATCGAACTTATGCATAACGAATGTTCACCGGTTTATAGTGTACCAGGCAGCCAACCTGGTCTGTGGGTTAATGCGTGTCTGGCCCGGTCGGCTAGTTTTATGGGTTTAAGTTGTATCTGATTAACGTGAGTTCGAGGGGGAAGAAAAAAGTTCACGAATTGCCCAGGCCCTCTTGACTATACAAGAGGGTATGGTATGCTCTTTTCTGAATCAAGCACCATGTGAGGGTAGGATACCATGAAAAAACGGGTTGCTTTACTGGGGGCTACCGGATCCATAGGCAAAAGCACGTTGGATGTGATCCGTCAGAATAGCGTAGCTTATGAGTTGGTACTCCTGACTAGTCATAAGGATGCGGCGGGACTTCTTGCCCTGGGCAGGGAATTCCCTCAAGTCCCGCTGGCCCTTTCCGGGGCGGACCAGGAGTATCAGGGCATAGCCTATTGGGGGGTCAAGGGGTTGCTTAGGGCCATTGGGGAATGCGGCGGGGATATAGCAGTCAATGGTATTGCTGGCGCTGCCGGACTTGAACCTTCCCTTGCCGTCTTGAATGCAGGAATGGACCTAGCCCTGGCTAACAAGGAAACTATTGTTATGGCCGCTCCCCTGGTGCTGGCTCTGGCGGCAGAGAAAAACTGCCGAATTATCCCGGTAGATTCAGAACACGCGGCTATTTTTAATCTCCTTGAAGTCCACGGCCGGGACGAGTTGGATGCCATCCTCCTCACCGCTTCGGGGGGCCCTTTTAGAAACTACACCAAAGAACAGCTTGCCTCAGTGAGCCCCAAGGAAGCCCTGGCCCACCCCACCTGGAACATGGGGGTCAAGATATGCATTGATTCGGCAACCCTAGCCAACAAGGGCCTGGAAGTCATAGAAGCGGCCCGGTTTTTTGCCCTGCCCCCTGAAAAAATCACCGTAGTGGTCCATCCTCAGAGTATCGTCCATTCTATGGTGCGTTTTAAAGATGGAACGGTGTATGCCCAGTTGTCTTATCCAGATATGCGGCTTCCCATTCAGCAGGCCCTCTCCTATCCGGTACGGGGAGGCGCTTCCTGGGGAACCCTCAATTTCGATGCCTTGACCCTGGAGTTTACCAAACCGGATACCACGGTCTTTCCTATGCTTCCTTTGGCATACGAGGCTCTTAAAAAGGGGTCGGCTTATCCTGTGGTTTATAATGCAGCCAATGAAATAGCCGTTGCCGCTTTTTTGGAGAACCGTATCCCGTTTCTTGCCATACCCCAGATCGTCTCCCAGGTCTTGGATCGGGACTGGTCCGTTTCTCCCACTATCGAATCCATCCGGGAGATCGATTCCCAGGCCCGCGCCACCTGCCGTGGAGGTGTAGCTGCGTGGTAGGGGGCAAGGGGTGCCCCTAGCCCCTAGCGTTGAGAGGTTCGGGGCTGCCTCCAGGAGGAGGTCTAACCCCGGTGGAGCGCATTGATCCTTGCCACAGCTCATGTCATTGCGAGGAGTGTAGCGATGAAGCAAGCCACGTCCCGGAATCCCCGACCCTGGATAGCTTCGCTTCATTCATAGTGACGTTCCGCTAGAGCGGAAGGGACATATGTCCTTATTCCTACCCACCCGGTCCCCTATACGCCGCCACGGTAGGTGGTATTAAGGGTGTAAATGCAGTATATATAGAGTATGCTTATTATGAAAATCCTCATCGGACTGCTTGGTCTTGGGGTGGTGGTGTTTGTCCATGAGCTCGGTCACTTTTTAGCGGCACGGTTAGTAGGGATTGAAGTAGAAGCCTTTTCCA
>JAITJK010000220.1 GCA_031278935.1 Spirochaetaceae bacterium
TACCGTCTCATAGAGTGTACGGAATTCCGTCATCGCTACCCTGTCATCCATAGCTAAAAACAAGCTGTATCCTTAATCGTTACACCCAACGGGAAAGGCCGCTACCCACGACGCCATACCGTTTCATTAGGCCTGTCTTCCAGAATAATACCTTGTTCTTTGAGGGTTTGTCGAATCCGGTCAGCCCGGTCAAAATCTCGGACCTTTTTTGCTGCAGCCCGCTCGGCGATCAACGCTTCAATGGAGTCCCGCAGGGTCTCGCTTTCTTCCGGTGCACCCGTTTCCACCGTCTCCGCCAGGTTAAGCCCCAGGACTTCATCCATGGCGCAAACCCCCCGCAGGGCATCTTCTGCAGAAACGACGGGGTCTCGGAGGATCCCCCACAGTTCGGCCAAGCCCCGGGGGGTCGCAAGGTCGTCATCCAAAGCCGTATGGAAGGCCGCAAGATACGCCCCTGCCTTCCCCTCCCTAAACGAGGGAGGTAGGGGACTGTTGCGTAAGCCGGAAAGAGACGAGGGGCTACCCAGGGCCTGCACCCGTTCTCGAATCCGGTCCAGCAGGGATTTCCGGGCGTTCCGCGCTCCGGTCAAGGCTTCATAGGAAAACTGTACCTGGCTCCGGTAATGAGCGCCCAAAAGAAAATACCGGTAATCCAACGGATCATAACCTGAGTCGACTAAGGCTTGCAGAGTCAGGAAACTGCCGCTGGATTTGGACATCTTTCCTTTATCCAGCACCAAGAATTCATTGTGCACCCAGTAGCGTACCCAGGGATGGATACCGGTGGCCGCTTCGCTTTGGGCGATTTCATTGGTATGATGGATAGGCACGTGGTCAATGCCCCCGGCGTGAATGTCAAAGGTCTCGCCTAGGTACTTAATGCTCATGGCGGAACATTCAATATGCCAGCCCGGATAGCCCCGTCCCCAGGGACTATCCCAGAGCATCGCCTGATTTTCAAATTTACTTTTGGTAAACCAGAGTACGAAATCATGGGGGTTACGCTTGTTTTGGTCCACCCCGATACGGGCCCCGGCTTTCTGGTCTTCCAAGCGCAACCGGCCTAGCTCCCCATAGGCCGCGAACTGCGTAATATCGAAATAGAGATTACCCCCGGCATGATAGGTAAAGCCCCGGTCTTCAATCCGTTTAATTAGGGCAATCATGTCGGGGATATGCTCGGTGGCTTTACAGATCACCGTGGGTTTTTGAATATTGAGCTGTTGGGTATCCTGGAAGAAACGCCGAGTGTAGAGATCCGCCACTTCCCACACAGTTTTTCCTCGCTCTTCAGCACTTTTGAGCATTTTGTCGTCCCCCTCGTCGTTATCCCCCGAGAGGTGGCCTACATCGGTAATATTCATCACATGGGTTACGTCAAATCCCGCTCGCCTGAGGGTCCTCACCAGAATATCATGGACCACATAGGCCCTGAGGTTTCCGATATGGGCGTAATTATATACCGTGGGGCCGCATCCATAAAACCCGACCTTGCCCGCCATTAGGGGCTCAAAGGGCTGTAAGGTCCGGCCCAAGGTATTGAATAAGGTAAGCGCCATGAAACCTCCCGTACTGGTTGCGCGGCTCGTATCGTGCTATACTCCTGCTGGGTATGACTAGTTTACGGAACTTTATAGAAAAGATCAATATGAAGGCGGGATTCACTGGAGCGATCCGGTATGACGAGCCCCTGGCTTTGCATACCACCTTTAAGGTCGGCGGTCCTGCGGACCTCTGGATACGGCCAGATGCGGGGTGCTTCCCCTCGTATGGGGCCCTCTTGCTCCACTACGCCCAAGCCGAGGGGTTCCCGGTTTTTGTGCTGGGAGGAGGGGCGAATCTGGTGGCTGCGGATCAGGGCATTCGGGGTATTGTCCTGGATACCGGCGGGTGGGCTGGCCTGTCCCTTGCCGGGGAGGAGGCGATTATCCGTTCTGGCACGGGGATCGACGCGGCCTTAGACGTCCTGGCGGCGCAGGGACGGGGAGGGCTGGAATTCCTTGCGGGTATGCCCGGCTCCTGGGGAGGCGCCCTCTGGATGAACGCCCGGTGTTATGAGCAATCCCTTTCCGACGTCTTAGTAAGCGCCGAGTATGTGGACGCCGACGCCCAGCCATGCCGCGTACCCTATCGGCCTGAGGACTATGGCTATAAGCAAAGCCCCTTTCAGCAGCAAGCGGGGCTTATCCTTTCGGTACGCCTCAAAACCCTCGCTGGTAGTGAGCCGGCCATACGGCAGGAAATGGAGAAATATCGACTGGACCGGGAACGCAAGGGCCACTACCGGTTCCCCTCGGCGGGGTCAGCCTTTAAGAATAACCGGAATTTTGGCAAGCCCACGGGGAAAATTCTCGATGAATTGGGTTTCCGGGGCCTCGCAATAGGCGGCGCGGCGGTGGCTCCCTGGCACGGCAATATCATCATCAACACCGGGAATGCCCTGGCGAAGGATATCTGGGACTTGGTTACGCATATCATGGAACAGGTTCACCGGGCCTTGGGGATACGCCTGGAACCGGAGATACGCTTTGTAGGAGACTGGCCACCTTCGGACTAATTCCTTATTAGCGATAGCGCCGCTTGCTCTATCCGACATCGCGCGGCGCGCAAACGCTGAAGCAATCCAGAGGAACATCCCCTTCGCTGGCTTGCCTCGCTCGCAAGGACGAGCGTAGGTGCTCTTTCCAGCGAACCCCCGCTTCTTTAAAAATCTTCCAAAGGGGAATCGGT
>JAITJK010000039.1 GCA_031278935.1 Spirochaetaceae bacterium
GCCGTTGTCCTTCAGGGTGCGGCCCGAAGCGGTATAGTCAATGATCATGTCCGCGTCATCCGGGGGAAACACTTCCGTGGCGCCATAGGTACGGATGATCCGGTACTGGTAGCCCGCTGCACGCAGCCACTGCTCTGCCAGGTGTACGTATTCGGTGGCAACTCGTAACGGTTTAGCCTTGAGGGCCCCTTCGTCTAGCCCTGAAGGAACTGCGGCCACGATACGGACCTGGTCGAACCCCAGGTCCATAACTTCCTGCACCTGGGCCTCGCTTTCCTGGATCCAGTCCAAACCCGTAAAGCCTGCGTCATGGCTCCCCAATTCCAGAAGCTCCCCCACATTCTGGGGTTTCATGATTTTTGCCTTAAGCCACGCCGCAGCAATCAAAGGCCGGTACGTGCGTTCCGTGAGGCTGATGGGGCACCCTGCCTCATCGAAAAGTCCTGCGACCTTATCGAAAATACGCCCCTTGGGTATCAATATCCGCAATGTATCCATAGGACAACGCTCCATTCCCAAAAGCCGTGGCTATCCACAGCACCGATACCTGCTAGTCTAAAAGCCCCCTGCAAAAGAGTCAACACCTACCGCCACCTACCCTAGAGGCATACGGGGGACCGGCCGTGGGCTTAAGGAGCAAAGCGTACCGGTCATTGCCAAGAGGCGTCCTAACGGTATGGATGGTTTTCCCCAAAATGAACTTGACCAATAGAACGGATTCGTACTATGACCTACAAGGAGGCTGCGCCGACCGTGAATACGCCTTTTCGCTTTCTCCTGATGCTCGCTTGTTCTCTGGGCCTTCATGCTGTGTTGTTCTGCCTGTTTTCAATACCCATCCCCAAAGAAGCGACCTTGAAAGAAGCGACCCAAGCAAAGGAAGCCTTTTCCCTGGTGCATCTCACCCTGCGGGAACCGGCGGCCCCGGCCCCCCTGCCCAAGACGCCGCCACCCCCCCGGCCCCCAGAGCCACGGCCAGTTCCTGAAGCAGAGACCCCTGAATCCTACTATGAGCAGGCCGAAGCTACAGAGACGTCGCCTGAACCCCCCGCGCAAGGAACGGGCCCTGCCGAAGTGGCCCAGAGGGCCTTAGGTTCGGTAGAAAAGCCCCCGCCCAAGGCCGACGCTGAGGCATACATGAAACGCAATTACCGCTACTTACAGCAACGGATCCGGGACAAACTAGTCTACCCAGCCAAGGCCCGCAGAGAGGGTATCCAGGGGACAACCCAGGTGGCCTTCACCATCCATGAAGACGGCCGGGTCAGTGCCGTGCAGGTACTGAAGACAAGCGGGCATCCAGTCCTGGACCAAGCGGCGGTGGAAACCATATACGCCGCCGCCCCCTTTCCCCGGCCCCCGGCTCCGGCCCGGATAGCCATACCTATCGCTTTTAAGCTGCGCTGAACCAACCTCAAAGAGCCCCAAGATGGGCCTTAATCAAGGCGTGCTTCAGTTCCCGCAGCCCTTCGGTCATGGAGACCTTGTACACATGGGGGTTGAGCAGGCGCTTGTAACTTGCGTCTAGGGCCGCCAGGTCCGCGCCAAGAAGATTGCGGATTTCCTCAAGAGAAGGACTTGCGGTGCACTGCCGGCCCTGTTCCATGCGGAGCTTGAGCAAAGGCTCCGCGCTCCCCTCCAGGATGTGGGTGAAATGCCGGTAATCCCCTGAGGTGTGCCACCAAATGTACCGCTTCCCGGTTTCCAGGCTATCCGAGACCGCGCCCTCATCCACACTCAACACGTCCGCCACAGCCATACCCTGGATGTCCTTGATCCGCCAGACCTGCTTCACCGCCGGATTGGTGGTCTTGTCCGGGTTATCGGAGAACTTCATCACCGGAAGAAAGGCCCCCGGCGTGGCTTCCCGGACCGTGAGCTTATACACCCCGGTAAAGGCCCCTTCCTTGCCGCCGGTTACCATCTGGGTTCCGACTCCCCAGCTATCAACCGGAGCGCCCTGGGCGGTGAGGGCCTGAATAATGGTCTCATCCAGATCATTAGATACCGCGATGGTGGCTTTGGTAAGGCCCGCCTGATCAAAGCGCCTTCGTACCTCCATGGACAGGTAATGAATGTCCCCGGAATCCAATCGCACCCCGAAGTTGCGCCCCTCTTGGGCCAGACGCTTCCCCACGGCGATGGCATTGGGGACGCCGCTCTTGAGGGTGTCGTAGGTGTCGATGAGGAATACCGGGTGCTGGGGATAGAGGTCCGCATAAGCATTGAAGGCCGCAGCCTCGCTCTCATGGGCCATGACCCAGGAGTGCGCCATGGTGCCCATAACTGGGATGCCGAATTCCTTGCCGGCCAGTACGTTGGAGGTCCCTGCCGCGCCCCCGATATAGGCCGCCCGGGAAGCTGCCATAGCGCCGTTAAAGCCCTGGGCCCGGCGCAGGCCAAACTCCATAATCGCCCCGTTTCCCGATGCAAGCACGGTCCGGGCCGTCTTGGTGGCGATAAGGCTCTGGAAGTTAATGGTGTTAAGGAGCATACCCTCGATGATCTGACATTCAATAAGCCCTCCAGCCACCCGGATTAGGGGCTCCTGGGGGAAGATCACCCGCCCCTCGTCCATTGCCCAGAGGGAACCACTAAAGCGGAAGGCCTCAAGGTACTGGAGAAAAGGCCCTTCAAAAATTCCTAAGCCCTCAAGATAGGCCAGATCCTCCGCCGAAAAGGAGAAATCCTGAAGCTGCTCAAGCAAGGTCCCAAGCCCTGCAAAGACGGAAAAGCCCCCTCTAAAGGGCTGGCGGCGGAAAAACATCTCAAAAACCGCCCGCCAGTTCATCTGATTCTTCCAGTACCCCTGGGCCATGGTGAGGGCGTAAAAATCGCTGAAAAGCGCCGACGCCTTGTTCATAGACTACCCTCGACCTCAAAGGAGTCGGTGAGGATCACCCCCGCCTCCCCCATGGCCCTAAAAGCCTGTTCCACCGATCCCTCCGGGTAATCCACTCCCCGGACCGCGTCGATGAGTACCATCGTCGTATAGCCCAGACGAACCGCATCAAGGACGCTATAAAGGACGCAATAATCCGTCGCAAGCCCCCCGGCGATCACAGTCGTTACCCCAAGCCCCCGAAGCAATCCGTCCAAACCGGTGGAGGTTTTCCGGTCGTTCTCAAAAAAAGCGGAATAGGAGTCCAGGTCCGCTCGAAAGCCTTTACGGAGGATGAGGCTTGCCCGGTCCGCCTCAAAGCGATCATGAAAGGCCGCGCCTGGGCTTCCTTGCACGGCGTGATCCGGCCACAGGACCTGTTCCCCGCCTCCGGGGCTCCACACCGTATCCCCCGGGACCTTTTCTGGATGGGCGGCGGCAAAGGAGATATGCCCCGATGGATGCCAGTCCTGGGTGGCAATCAGCCTTCCCCCAGCACGGACCACTCGCGCTCCCAGCCTATTCAAAGGCTCCATAACCTCATCGCCCTTTGGTACTGCCAGGGCTCCCGCCCTCCGTGGCACTCCGGAAACCGTGGTATAGGCAGGACAAAAATCGTTCTGCACGTCAATGGCCAGGAGTATGGCTTTCGTACCGTCAATCATAGGGCGCCTTGCGGCGTATACTGAAACATAACTGCCTCATGGATATAAAGATGCAGGTAGTATAGCCAAAAACACCGGAGAAGCCAATACCTTCTACTTAAGGTGAGTTCGATAAGGGGTCAGACCTTGCTTCCTATCGAACTCACCCTAAAAAATAGCAGGCCGATTAAAGCAAAACCACCTTTCCGGGCCGTATTATTCATTATGAGACCATTACGTTTGCTCCAGCCCGGAGTATGGTACGCGATCCATACCCGTATTAACAACCGGGAGCCTTTGTTCCGGCGACCTAAGGCTTTGGCCATGTTTTCTCAGGTTTTCCAGGAAACGAAGAAGCGGTTTGTGTTCCAGATTCGGGAACTAGGTATCGTGGATGACGGGCTTAGGTTTTATATCAAGCCGGCAGATGGGGAGGAACTTCCGGCTATAATGAAGTGGATGAAGCAGGTGTTCGCCCAGCGGTACAACCGGGCCCATGGACGGGAAGGACATATCTGGGGGGACCGGTATGGGTCGAGAATCCTTGCAGGGGAGCCACCTCAAGAGGAGGATTCGGAGACAAGGGTCAGACCCTTTTCTGAAGAATCGCCGCCCCAGCTCCCTTTCCCGCCCCTATTTTCCCCTCCGCTGGTCCCAGAACCCGGATAAGCGACGCCATTTCGCTCCAAGGCCCGGATCAGCGCCCCTATGGGTCCCCAAAAGAAACCTCTCCGAGTAAAGGTCTGTCCTGAGACTTCCGCCAGTGGGTGAAACGCCTCTATCCTTAACCCTAGCCCCTCACGTCACCTTCACCGCAGCTGCGAATGGCTGAGGACCGTACGCTCTATTTCCCGTAATTGGGCTCGGTAGAGCTGGGCAATGGTAGTCCCGTAGTCCGCCAGGAGCTGAATGATGTTCCGCGGACAATCCCCGTCCTGGCCATTGATGCGATCCCCCGCGTCCCCTAAGCCTGGCATGATATACGCCGCATCGTTTAACACCGGGTCCATCCACAAAGTAAAAACCTCGCAGCCTTCCAAAGCCCGCACCACCCGCAGCGTCCCTTTCAAGGCAGCAATCACGTTGAAAAACCGGATAGACCGGGGCCTAATGCCGGTTTTAAGGAGATAATGCACCACCGTTACGAGGCTGCCCCCGGTAGCGCTCATAGGGTCCGCGAATATCAGGTCCTTACCATCCAAGGTTTCCAGATTAAAGTAGGATTTGTCCAGGTCCAGCACATACTCCATATCATGCTCATGCCTTGTGTCATCCCGGCTGATCTTAAACAGGGCAAAGGGAGTTATATAACCGTGGGAGGAATACTCCTGAATCTCCTTGGACATGATCATCGACGGCAACAGCGCTCCTCGGAGCATGACGCACATGACCGTGTGTTCAATGGCTGCGTCGACGTTGGTGATTTTATGCACCGCGTAGTTTTGCACTGGTCGCCGTACCGGGGTTTTCACGATCAGGTAGTTCTTATTGCTCCCCGGTATGCCCCCGTAAGCGAGTTTAAACAGCATTTCATAGGCCCGTTGGATATAATAGACAAATTCCTGGTTTTCCGTATGTATGTCCCGGAGCTTCGCGATAAGCCGGGAGGCTTCCGAGTGGTTTTCCTGGGGGGTAATAAAGGGATAGACCCGGATAGCCGATTCTTGGCCGCACAGGGTTTGCATCAGGTCGCCCATCTCGTTGTAAAGGCTGATGAGCGCAACTTCTTCCCGGCCTTGTTCGGCGGGACTCAAGGGACCAGAAAGGGCGGCGAACACTCCCATCACGCGGCGGTACAAGCCGTCCATGCGGGCGATATACCCCTTGTCCGATTCGGTGAGATATCCGTCCAAGTCTTCGGCTTTAAGCAGGATTTTGCTCATAGCTAGGATCATAGCGAGCAAGTCTTCTTCCCACAACCCCCCGCCAACGGGTTTAAAGCCCGCGACTGGCCGTGGTGGAGAATGGGGTACCCCGCTTCGGGTATTTGCCGCGTTGGCAATCACGAATGGACGCTGGTCTTTTTCAATGAAACTATCTCAGGATGGGTATGTACGGTTCTGCACGGTATAAGGTACGGCGAAGCAAGTCAACGCTCCTACCGACGTTTACTCGGCCATGATTAAGCAGATCGACTATCTCATAAGGATCCAGCGAGAATTAGTAGATTCGATGTTGAAAAACAGCACCCAAGGAATTGCCCAGGCCTACCAGAACATCCGCCAGTTCTACACCACGGACGGGCCAAAGTATTTCGCCGGGTGGTACGAGTTATGAACGAAAGCGATTTCATCAGCGACAAACAGAGCCACCCACCATCTACTGTGGAGGCGTAGCCCCTGGCAGCGGGCCCTGTGGTTAGGGGGCAAGGAACGCCCGGCCCTAAGGTATACGCCAGAGCAAAACCAGCGGTGATACCCACTTCACATCACCAAGCTGGAAACTCGGTCCCTAGGCAACAGTCGTAAGAAGCGAGGTACTCCCTAGCTCCTTACCACGCGGCCTCCCAATATGCCTCCACAGCAGGTGGTGGGGTAACCACCACGGTCAGTTGCGGAATTTAAAGCCCTCAGAGGCCTTAAACCCGCTGGCTGGAGGACTTAGGGGGGAAGAGGCGGTATACCAGCAAGAGGAATTTGTAATACAAGTAGGGAAAGACCTTGAAAACCCGAATAGGTTTCTGGAGACAGTAACCCATCCATTCAAGACCGTGATCAAAAGAATACCGAGAGGGATGCTTGCGCTGTTCCGCAAAAATCTCGAACAGATCGCTGCACCATAAGCGTAGGCCCCCGGGAAGCTGGGCGTCGTGTTTGGCGATCCACTGTTCCCCTCCGGTAACCCCTTGGCCCACTAACAAAAGAGACGGCGATGCCTTCCGTATGGCCTGCAAAATGGTCTGCTCCTGGGACTTCTTGAAAGATCCCTTGTACCGGCCCACGACACGCAGATACGGAAAGGTCTGGCGAATGTTCTTTTCCGCTTTCTGTAAGGTCCGCAGCTTCCCCCCCAGCAAATACAAGGATAATTCCCGTTCTTCCAGGCTCGAAAGGAGGCGTACCACAAAATCAAAGGGCATATACCGAGGAACCGGTTTATCCAGGACAAACCGTACCCCGGAAACAAGGCTCTTGGATATGGGAATCACCAGGGCGGCACTTAACACATAAGAACGATATTCTTTGTTTCGCCGGGCCCGAAGAAAATCCCACAGGGAAAGAAGAATGATATTCTTTCCCTCCCCCGTATCCAACAGGGAACGAATAATATCCCCCAGTTGATTAAGACCCATACTATCCAGGGGAACTTTTAACAAACTTAAGCGTTCTCTCTGTATCTCTGGTTCTATGCTCGACTCAGTCTCCACGGCGCGCCCTCCAAAGGTTAAGATGCCAGGGGAAGTTCTTCCAGCAGTGCTTCCTCCTGCAATACCTTGAGCGTCTTGGTGGTCTGCATCAAGGAGCCGTAGGTCCCTCCCTGGAGAATCCTGATCGCTTCCTGCAACTGTACATCGTATTCTAGGTCATAGACCGGCGCTTGGGTGGTGCGATGCTGCTCGTTTCGGATAAGCCTGCGGAGCAGCATCCTATCCAAGGAGTAGTCCTTATGCAGCTCCTCCGCAAAGGCGGATATCTGGGCGATTGAAGCATGGGGATAGGTTTCCACAAAAGCGGATATCCGGTTCGTACTGATCAACGCCGAAAGCTGCTCCGCGTCGGCTTCGGTGAATTCCGGGAATTTCACTTCTAAATCCGGAGGTATGCCGATTTTGTCGATGTTTACGTCACTGGGGGTATAGTACCGGGCGGTGGTTATCTTGAACCCCGACTTGTCCAGGGGATACACCTGCTGTACCGAGCCTTTACCGAAGGACTTTTCCCCCACTAGGTAGGCCCGGCCCCGGTCCTTCAAAGCGCCGGCCACGATTTCCGAAGCCGAAGCGGACCCTCGGTTGATAAGCACAATCACCGGTATATCCTTAGGAACTTGGGTGTGAGCCTGGGCGTTAAAGACCGTGTTCTCCGAAGATATCCGGGACTTGGTCGTAACCACCAGGCCGCCGTCCAGGAAGAGATCGCTTATCCCCACGGCGGACTGCAAAAGGCCGCCATAATTGTTTCGCAGGTCCAGAATGAGGCCCCGGTACTTATGGGCCTTAAAGGATTCGATGGCTTCTTTCGCCCGGTCCAAGGTCCGGGGGGTAAAGGTAATGAGCTTCAAGTAGCCCACGTCGTTTATCATGGCGTATTTAGTAGTAGGCACCTCAATCAAGGCCCGGACCAGGGTAACGGGGAATTCAAACTTCTCGTTCCGGCGGATGAGGAGCTTGACTTCTTTCCCCGGCTCCCCCCGCAGTCGGGCGAGGACGTCGTCCATGGTCAGCGTGTCCGTGGACTCGCCGTTTATCTCCAGGATAAAATCTCCCGGATTGATCCCCGCCCGCCAACCCGGAGTATCCTCAATAGGGGCGGCCACTTCTACATAGGCGGGTTTGCCGTCGGATCGTTCGGGTTTAGAGATATAGAGGCCCACTCCGCCGAAATTACCTTGGGTGGTTTCATTTAGGTCCATCATGTCTCGTTCCGCGAGAAACGAGGAATAAGGATCTCCCAGGGCATTAAACATACCCTTCATGGCCCCTTCATAGAGGACTTGGGGATCTACGGTGTCTACATAATGTTTTTGGATAAAATCAAAGACATTTTGGAGAATCGACGTATAGGGCCAACTGGGCTGGCCTCCGTCTCGGCCCTGGGCCTCAGCCCGGGGGACCGACGCCAGGGTAAAGAGGACGCAGAGAATCAACGTCGCCCCAATCCACAAGGCCGGCAAGGACAGCGACCTTTTTGCTTTCGGATTTTCCGGGGGAACCGGAAAAAAGTGTTCTTTCATCGTAGAGTCTACTCCTTATTTAGTATACCCTACGCACAGGGTATATAGTCAGAGCCTTTCCTGATACTACCAAACTCCCCCCATTGCTTCAACCCCACCGCCTGCGGCGGAGGCGCCAGGGGGAGATTCCTTGATATCCTTTGCCGCTGGTACGTGCACCCTATTCTCTCATCCACGCTGCCCCCAATACGCCTCCATGACAGATGGGGAGCTGGTTGACCGGGAGGGGGGAGGCTATTAGGCTTAACAGTATGAAAGATTATTATAGAAGAAAACCGGTGTATTTCTTGGTTGGGTTGGCACTCTGGGCCGCTTTGGCCGGATGCGAAACCTGGGGCGGCGGCTCCCCTGCTGAAGGGAAGCCGCTTGAGGAGGATAGCGCCCTGGTGTCAGGGGTCCTGAAAAATGGATTTTCTTACCGGATCCTACCGAACCAGTATCCTGAAAACCGGATATATCTTCGTTTGGTGGTAAAAGTGGGTTCGGTCCTGGAAGCTCCCAAGGAGCGAGGGCTCGCCCACTTCGTAGAACACATGGCCTTTAATGGAACCACCCATTTTTCGGGAAACGAACTGGTGAGTTATTTTGAAACTCTGGGCATACCCTTTGGGCCCGAAGTAAACGCCTATACCTCCTTCGATGAAACGGTCTACCAACTGGAAATCCCAGCGGACGATCCGGAAGCCCTGGATACCAGCCTCACGGTTATTGCCGACTGGGCCCAGGGCATTACCTTCGACGAGGAAGAGCTGGAAAAAGAGCGGGGCGTGGTGCTGGAGGAATGGCGCCAGCACCGGGGGCTTAACCAACGGGCCTGGGACAAACTCATGCCCTTCCTCTTTCCCTGGTCTCGGTACGCGGAGCGGATGCCCATAGGCAAACCGGACATTATTCGCAAAGCCCCCCGGGAGCGACTGGTCAAGTTCTACAAGAAATGGTACCGCCCAGAATTGATGACCCTGGTTATCACCGGAGACGCCGATCCTGCGGCGCTGGAACAGGCAGTACAAGAGCGCTTGTCCGTTATTCCCGCCGGGGTAAAGCCCCGGGCGCGCCCTACCTATCCCGTGTCAGTTTCCAAGGCAAAACTCAGCCTCCGCTTGTCGGATCCTGAAGCCTCGGATACCCAGGTTTTTATTGGCAGCCTGTTTCCTGCAGAGCCCCTGCGAACCCAAGAGGATCAGGCACGGTACAGTGCGGTACGGGTGGCCATAAACGCCTTGTGGGGGCGACTGTACGAACAGGTGCAGGAAGGGGAGCTGTTCCTTTCCTGCCGGATTTCGGTGAACTCCCTACTCCGTTCCATGTCTCTTGGGGTTATTGAGTTCAGCCCTAAGCCGGGGGTCTTTGAGGAGGCTTTTAAGGTCGTCATGGACGAGATCGACCGGTTCGTGCAATACGGCATTACGGAAACCGAACTCCAGCGGCTTAAACTGAATATGCGTTCCTGGGTCTTGGAGGATTGGCAGGACCGTAAAAAGATAGAGTCATCACGCTTGGCTTACCAACTGGTGCAATGCGTGTTGGATGAGACGCCCTTTTTGTCCGCAGACGAGGAATACCGCCTTTCGGTACAGGCCATCGAAGCCCTGAGTGCGGATACGGTAAACGCCGTGATTAGACGGTATTTTGACAAGCGCGGTTCTCGGCTTGTGACCATCGTCCCGCAGGACGCCGATGTTCCGGGAAAGGCGGCCATTGAGCGGTTATGGAAAGGGTACCACGCGGCTTCCCTTGCGCCCTACAAGGATGACCTGGATGAGCGACCCTTCTTCCCGCAGGAGCTTACGGAACATCCCGGTTCAATACGCTCCCAGCGGGTCCTCTCCGATGTTCCACCGGGCGCTGAAGAGCCGGTGATTACCGAGTTCACCTTGTCCAACGGCGCACGGGTGCTGGTTTGCCCTACGGATTTCAAGGAAGACTTTTTTGTGTTTAACGCCCTGAGCCAGGGCGGGCTTTCTCTGGTTTCTGATGAAGACTACCCTTCCGCTTGGGTGGCCGATAGCTACATCGAGGAATCGGGCTTAAACGGCTTTCGGTGGGACCAGGTTACCAAAAAACTGGCCGGTACAAGCTGGTGGATTCAGCCTATACTACAGGAAGCCTACGCGGGCTTACGCGGTTCCGCCCCGGCCCGGGACCGGGAGGTCTTCTTCCAACTGGTCAATCTGTATTTCACCGCTCCGTACTTTACCCAAGCCGGGTGGAAACGGGTACAGGGAAATCTGACTTCAAGAATCGCGGGGAATCAGCAATATCCCCAGGACTATTTCCACGCGGAACTGCTGAAACGCCTGTATCCCGGCTCAGTTCGGTCTAAGGAGCCTGACGCCGCTTTCATCGCCGCCCTGGACCCGGCCAAAGCCGAGGGGCTGTACCGGCAATTCTACGGCGAGGCCGGGAACTTTACCTT
Source organism: Spirochaetaceae bacterium (assembly GCA_031278935.1). GTDB lineage: Bacteria > Spirochaetota > Spirochaetia > Treponematales > Breznakiellaceae > JAIRLU01. Next base: position 10,835 of record JAITJK010000039.1, read on the forward strand.
CATCTTTACCGGCGCAATTACAGTGGATGAGGTGAAGCGGCTCAGTGAGGTGTACCTGGCCTCGCTGCCCGCAGGAGATCGCCGCGAGGCCCAGGATGTCCTGCCAGCCTTCCCTGAAGGGAAGCAGGTCCTGCGGATACGGAAGGGCATCGAACCGCAAGGCCGGGTCCGCATCCTATTCGGGGGCGTCAACCCAGAGATTCAGGGGGATCTATACGCCGAGCAGGACCTGGTAGGGGCTATGGTTGAGTTACTTGAGCTGCGCCTCCGGGAAAAGATCCGTGAAGATCTGGGGGCGAGTTACGGGGTGGAAGTCCACTGCCATCAGCAGAACTATCCTACCCGGCGCTATAGGGCGAGCATAAACTTTGGCTGTGAGCCTGAGCGCGCCGAAGCTCTTTTGGACCTGGTCTTGGGGGAACTGAAGGCCCTGGGAGTAAATCCTGCTCGGGAAAAGGACCTGATTAAGCTACGGGAGGGTTTTTCCCGGAAGCGGGAGACCGCCCGGAAAACCAACGACTTCTGGCAACAGACGCTGGTGTCCAACGCGCTGCAGGGGGATGAAAGCGCGGGCTACAGCAGCGCCGAAGCGGTTCTCGCAGGGCTTACGGAGGAAACCCTACAGCGCCTGGTCCGGCGCTACTTCAACACCGAAAACTACCAGGCCGGTATTTTGCTGCCGGAATAGCATACCTGCGGTGAGTTGGGTAGTCGCGGGTTAGGGAGCGGGATCAAAGCCTCTAGAACATCGCTGATGTTCTAGAGGCTTTATTAAGGAGGTACTTGGCAACCAATATTAGTTAGTAAACCAACCGAATAAAATTTTCAGGAGGTTCTTTTATGACAAAGAACAAATATTTTCAGCGGATAAACATTTCAAAACAAGGGCAGCATATATACCATTAAAAATATATACATGAAAGCGCAACTGTGCATAAAGGGCTGTTATACGAAATTGCCCGGAAAAATTCGTTGTAAATAGGGTAAAGAAAATTTAGATACAATTTTTGATGAAGTACACAATACATTTGAACCAATAGAGTTGTTTAAAACTGAAGTTTTTAAACAACTTCCGCTGAAAAATAGCAAAATGCAGAGCATTTTGCAGGACTTGTTCAATAATTATTGTCGGCAATAATTCATCATCTGTATTGGTTTCTGAAGAGTATGCGCTCTATTGAAGATGTCCAGTTCCCTCTCAGATGCTTTTCATTCGAATAGCCCGGAATAACGATTTCTAGGAAAAGGTCCATAGTCGTAGCGTAAACACTTTTCGAAACGAGAGCTCGAAACCAGGGCTAGGAATTGCCCACATTTCATATAAAAGACAACAAATTCCCCGCGCCATGGGGATGATACGGTGCAACGATAAATTTGGACTAAAAAATGGCGCATAACTTGGCGTATACCCGTAGCCTAGCAGATGAGTTTGTATTCATTGTCAGGTCCATAAGGGGTGTAGAGACAACTCTATCCATTCCCCAGTAGGATCCACCGTAAGGGAGGCCCCAGTATAATCTGCTTCCTTCCTGTGGGAGGTTTTGGCCTCCATACCGAGGATAGGCTTGCCCAATGGCTAGAGCGATTCTTCGGATGACGTGAGTTCGATCGGTAAGTATACCCCGCTGCCCCCAATACACCTCCACGGTAGGTGGTAGGTTGCCATAACGCTGGCTGCCCGGTATAGTTCGGAGCATAGGAGTGTGAGCATGATAAGCAAAGCCGCTTTACGGAAAACGATGAAACAGCGCCTTAAGACCCTTCCACCAGAGCAGTTTCGTGCGGAAGGCATCGAAGCCGCTTCCCGCATACAGCGTACGTCTCTTTGGTCCCAGTACGAAACGATCTTGGCCTACCTTTCCATGGATGGGGAGATTGATACGGAACCGCTTTTGGAGGCTGCCTTTTCGGATAGGAAACGGGTCTTGGTCCCCAAAGTTTCTGGCGAGGACCTGCGTTTCTTTCGCATAAATAGTCTCGCCGGTCCTTGGCAATATGGGGCCTTTGGTATTCGAGAGCCCCAAACGGATGACCGCGATGACCTCTTGGGTCTTAAGGATTTTCCCGTCTTGATTATCGTCCCAGGAGTGGCCTTTACCCAGACCGGTGAACGGATGGGCCACGGCAGAGGAT